>JAFSTZ010000386.1 GCA_017445525.1 Eubacterium sp. | reverse complement strand
TTGAACCGAAGAAGAAAAAGAAAACGACTGATTACGAGGTGTACTCTCTTGAAACGCGAGAAACAAGTGATTCACGGGAGTATGCGGAGGACATATATCATCAGGAACGCAGTGAGCATATGGACTCTCAGGCAGCGATGGCTGAAGCGGATGCTGAAAAAGAGCACAGAACAAACGACAAAAAGTATTCCGGAAAGAATAAAAAGAAAAGAAGTGCACCCGAACCGGGACTGGTTTACGGCAGGAGTGTTGAGGGCGAGACGACTGCGATCGTCGATCTTTTTGATGGAGTCGGTGAGGTCGTGATCGATGGTATGGTCAGCAAAACAGAGGTCAGAAACACCAAAAAAGAAAACCTGCTTTTGCTCATCTATACAGTAACGGATTTTACTGATACGATACAGTGTAAACTGTTTATAGATCAGGAGGATTACGATGAGTATTCCATATCCGAGTTTATCGATAAGGGTAAGTTTATAAAGACAAAAGGCAAGGTTGTTTTTGACGAGCGGTTTTCTCAGGAAATCTGTATCATGAATATCAGCGGCATCAAGGAGATATCTGATTTCAGAACACCGCGTACAGATACGTGTGAAGCCAAGCGAGTGGAACTCCATGCGCATACCCAGATGAGCGATACTGATGCGATGACGCCGGCCGGAGCTCTGGTTAAGCGTGCATATAAATGGGGGCACAGAGCCGTTGCAATAACGGATCACGGAGTGGTACAGTCATTCCCGGATGCCGAGCATGCATACAAGGATATTATCAAGGGAGACAAGGATGCCGACTTCAAGGTCATATACGGTTCCGAGATATATCTTGTGGATGATACCGAGGAGACCGTAGTTAATGAAAAAGGTCAGACTTTGCAGGACTCTTTTGTTGTTTTCGACCTGGAGACAACAGGTTTTTCGCCGACCAGATGCAAGATCATAGAGTTCGGTGCAGTTAAGGTAGAAAACGGACAGATAACGGATCGTTTTTCAACTTTTGTTGATCCGCATATGCCCATACCATCACGCATACAGAATCTTACAAAAATAACAGATGATATGGTACAGGGGGCACCTGATATCACTGAGGTGCTGCCTGATTTCATGCGCTTTTGCGAGGGCTGTATCCTGGTGGCGCACAATGCGAGATTTGACCATAGCTTTATCGTTGCCAAAGCAAAAGAGATGGGTGCTATCACTGATTATACAGTTGTTGATACTGTTGGTATCGCACGTGTCCTGTATCCCGATATGGCAAAAGCAACACTGGATGCGGTGGCAAAAAAGATGAAGATCTCTCTTGAAAACCATCACCGCGCAGTTGAGGATGCAGAGGCCACCGCGCAGATATTTGTCAGGATGATCCCTATGCTCGAGAAGAGGGGAGTCACCGATCTGAAGGGTCTTTTTGAACTCACTCATCATGCGCCTGAGATCACCAAGAGAAAGCCTATGTATCACACCATAGTCCTCGCTAAAAATGAAGTCGGAAGAGTAAATCTCTATCGTCTGATATCCGAGTCACATCTGAAGTATTATCAGAGAAGACCGAGGGTTCCGAAGAGTCTTTTGTCAGAGCTTAGAGAGGGGCTTATCATCGGCTCGGCATGTGAGCAGGGTGAACTTTATCAGGCTATCCTTGATGACAGGGATGAGGATGGGATAGTGGAGATAGCAAAGTATTATGATTATCTCGAGATCCAGCCTCTGGCAAACAACGCATTTATGATAGATTCGGATAAAAGAGAATCATACGAGAGTATAAACTCTTTTGAGGATCTGCAGGATATAAATAAACGCATAGTGGAGCTTGGTGATAAGCTGGGCAAACCGGTTTGCGCAACCTGTGACTCGCATTTTATGGAGCCGGAAGATGAGATATACAGAGAGATACTTCTGGCCGGAAAGAAGATCACGGATGAGCAGCAACCGCCTCTGTACTTCAGGACTACGGATGAGATGCTCGAGGAGTTTTCTTATCTTGGTAGAGACAAGGCTATGGAGGTTGTGGTTACAAATACCAATCTCATAGCGGATATGATTGAAGTGATATCGCCTGTCTATCCCGGAAAGTGTCCGCCTGTCATACCTGACTCTGACAAGATGCTTCGTGAGATATGCTACCGCAAGGCACATCAGATGTACGGAGATGAGCTTCCGTCAGTAGTTGAGGAGCGTCTGGAAAGAGAGCTTACGTCTATCATCTCCAACGGATTTGCGGTTATGTATATCATCGCTCAGAAGCTTGTATGGAAGTCAAATGAAGACGGATATCTGGTTGGATCCAGAGGGTCTGTCGGATCTTCTTTTGTTGCAACTATGGCGGGTATCACTGAGGTTAATCCTTTACCGGCGCACTATTACTGTGATGAGTGCCATTACAGCGATTTTGATTCCGAAGAGGTCAGGGCTTTTTCGGGAAGCTCCGGTTATGATATGCCTCCGAAGAACTGTCCGGTCTGTGGTAAGCCTCTTGTCAGGGACGGCCATGATATACCTTTTGAGACATTTCTGGGATTTGACGGGGACAAGGAGCCTGATATTGACCTCAACTTCTCCGGTGAATATCAGTCCAAGGCTCACGCATATACTGAGGTTATCTTCGGCGACGGACAGACGTATCGTGCCGGGACCGTGGGTACTGTGGCTGAAAAGACTGCATTCGGATACGTATATAATTTCTTCAAGGATAAAAACATACATAAAAGACAGGAGGAACTCGAGAGACTTTCTGCCGGTGTAGAGGGAGTGAAAAACTCTACAGGACAGCATCCGGGTGGTATCGTCGTACTCCCTCTCGGGTGGGATATAAATGTGTTCACACCCGTGCAGCATCCTGCAAACAAGGATACACCGATCATAACAACGCACTACGATTACCACAAGATAGATAACAACCTTTTGAAGCTTGATATACTCGGACACGATGATCCTACCATGATCAGGATGCTGGAGGATATCACAGGGGTCGATGCTCTGAATATCCCTCTTGATGACGAGAAAGTGCTCTCGCTTTTTGCCGGGACGGAGGCACTCGGTGTTGAGCCTTCTGAACTTATGGGGGCGGATCTCGGATGCCTCGGGGTTCCTGAGATGGGAACTGATTTTGTTATGCAGATGCTGAAGGATACCAAGCCGAAAAACTTTTCCGACCTTGTGCGTATATCAGGTCTTTCTCACGGTACCGATGTGTGGTTGAACAACGCTCAGTATTATATCAAAAACGGAGACTGTACACTGTCTACGGCCATCTGTACACGTGATGATATCATGACTTATCTGATCTATGCAGGCGTTGACAAGAGTCTTGCCTTCAACATCATGGAGAAGGTCAGAAAGGGTCTTGTTGCAAAGGGTAAAGTAGAAAAATGGGATGAATGGAAGCAGACTATGCTTTCCTGCGGAGTGCCGGAGTGGTATACCGAATCATGTTGCAAGATCAAGTATATGTTCCCGAAG
>JAFSTZ010000385.1 GCA_017445525.1 Eubacterium sp. | reverse complement strand
ATACACGGAACCTTGTAAGACATGATCCGTTCCATCATCTCAGCACTCTTCCCGATCCCCTGTTTTTCCATATAGGTATACTCAACCTGGCCGATGATCGGCACTCGGTGATGATCGAAATAATCAAAGAAGCCGGCAAGCTGAAGCGCCGGCCTATTTATATCCGACTGTGTGATCTTTATGTCAGACAGCTTATCCTCGCAGGTAAGCGCCTTACATTCCATATGATCCACAAACTTTTTGATCGAAACTGTATCCATATAGTCTCCCTTCCGGAAGCAACGCTTCTTTCACTTCTTGACATACAAAATCATTCTATCACACTTTTGTCGGTCTTGCAAGAGAATATTTCGGAAATTTTCGCAACGCTACATAATATCGGGTAGCACTCCGTCCCCAGCATTATAGATTCGAGGCTTCCTCCGCATACAAAAAAAACTTGCGAAATCTATTTTTATGTTGTATAGTTTACTTTATGTGATATGTCATATTGATCAAAGAGGAAAAGAATATGGATAAGATTTGTTATATCTTCGGTGCAGGTGAACGCAGTAAACACACGATCAGATTCAATCCTGATGATCTGGTCATAGCAGCCGACGGCGGTTTCGATTATCTGGAGGCGATAGGTCTTAGGGCAGATATAGTGCTCGGTGATTTTGATTCGGTAAGGTCTTATGAGCTTCCTTCCGACGCTATCAGATATCCCCGTGAAAAAGATGACACGGATATGATGATCGCTGTGAAGCTGGGATTAAAAAAAGGATATACGGAATTCGCCATCTATGGCGGACTTGGAGGCAGACTCGATCATACCATAGGAAATATCCAGCTTCTGACATATCTTGCGAAAAACGGAGCTGCAGGGACTTTGTACCACGATGATTTTGCCATCAAGGTCGTAAACGGCGGGAGCATCGTTCTCGGCAAGGATACAGCCTATAACGTGGCAGGAAACATCTGCTCGGTATTTGCTCTCGATCGTCACTGCCACAACGTGACTATATCCGGACTGAAGTACGAGGTGACCGGAGAAGACTGGTACAACCACCTCCCCAAGGGAGTCAGCAATGAGTTCACCGGCAAACGTGCGGTGATATCCTGTTCCAAGGGGACTATCGGTGTGCTGTACTATCTTACATGATTCTTGCTTTACTTTATCATCCCTATCGCCTTATCGATCTCATCGGTCACCTGTGCGTTGGCGTACGACTCGATCTGTCCGGCATCAACTGCAGAAACGAGCGTCGGGTCGATCGGCAGGCGGGCGAGGACCGGAAGGTCATACTCAGCTGCGACAGCATCAAGCTTGCTCTCGCCGAAGATACTGATCTTCTTGCCGCAGTCAGGGCAAGATACATAGCTCATGTTCTCTATGAGTCCGAGGACAGGGATGTTCATCAGACCCGCCATCTTTATAGCCTTACCTACTATCATGGATACGAGGTCCTGCGGAGTGGTGACGACCACTATACCGTCGAGAGGTATACTCTGGAACACGGTCAGCGCCACATCACCCGTTCCCGGCGGCATATCAACCAGGAGATAGTCTATATCCTTCCACAGAACATCCGTATAGAACTGTCGCACCGTTCCACCGATGAGCGCGCCGCGCCATACGACGGGATCAGACGGGTTTTCAAGCAACAGATTGATGGACATCACATCGATATTCAGGTCTTTCGTCACCACAGGATAGATAGTCGTCTCATCACCCATAGCTCTCTCGGTGAGTCCAAACGCCTTCGGGATCGACGGTCCCGTGATATCGGCATCAAGTATTCCTACCTTCTTTCCGGCCTTGGCAAGCTGTACTGCCAAAAGCTCGGTAACCGCCGACTTACCTACTCCGCCCTTGCCGGATAGGACTCCGATCACATTTTTGATGAGACTCCCCTCATGAGGTGTAGCTATAAGATCCGCAGGATCATGTCTGCTCCCGCAGTTTGCTCCGCATGTCGAGCAGTCATGAGTACAATTTTCAGGATTCTGTTCATTATTCTCAGCCATTTTATATTCCTCCAATTCTGTTATTCACTCTGTCGTCACCCACATCATAGGTCTCACACTCAGTCCCTCCTCGTCGTCCGGGTAACCATAGAAGATCTGGTCACCCTCCGCCGAGATAAATACCGTAGTCCCGACATTCTGTCCCGGATCTCTGAGTCTGAGATTGTGAGTTTTTGCTCCGAGTTTATCCTCATATTTATCTATATCCGCCACACATGGTATAAATACCTTGTCCGTAGCGGTCACCCCGGTCTTCTCCCCGTCAACGTTATACTCGTCGACTACCGTTTCCAGTATGGCATCGCTCTCGTATTTATAAAAATTATTATTTATAAATGAGGAGTTAAGCCTTTTTCTGAGAGAACAGTTCGTCCAGGATGTATCTCCGCCCTCGCGGTTGTAAACTATTGTCTTTAAAGGCTCATCGGCGATGAGAAGCGCCTTTCCGTCCTCCTTGTCGAGAACTATCCAGTTAAGCTTCCCAAAAGCAACCGTATATCCCGGCTTTGCCTCTCTGATAACATCCTTCTCGTGTTCCAGAGCGCTCTCCCATCCCTCGTTTTTGTCACCTGCGACACGATAGCTCTTGAGCGCAAACGAGTTCATCCCCATAAAGCTCTGTATATCACCTATAACAGCTCTTGTAGCCGGGATCTTGTAGCAAACGATAAAGCCCACGACCAGAACAACCAGCAGCAGCAATATAAATCGTCCCACACCCGTGCCCTTGCTTTCTTTCTGGTTCTCCTTCTGTCGTTCAGCTGCACTCATCATCACTGTACGCGAGGATCCTCTCTTTTCCTTGGGGACAGAGGGCTCGAGCTCATCAGCGGCTTCCTTGCAATCTTGTGCATATTCCGCGCAAGCATCCTGTTCGCTAAATCCTTCCGCATCCTCTCCGTCAAGCTCGGCGAGCTCGGTAAACTCCCGTTCCATACGTCGATAGATACGATACTTGTCTTCATCCCTGATGATGCAGTCCACTCCGTCATACAGACTTACCAGCCAATCATACTTCTGAGCCGGACTTCGCTTCATCAGCTTTTTTATCTGACGTTTTTCTTTTCTTTTTGCTCCGCCTGCCATAAGATCCTCCGTT
>JAFSTZ010000384.1 GCA_017445525.1 Eubacterium sp. | reverse complement strand
TTTCCACTTCCACTGGTTTGCAAACGGAGCCGCAACCAAGAAGATGTATCTGACAGTATCGCATATGCCGGACGGTGGTATGAACTACTCGTTCCACTATCAGCCTGCATGTCTGGATGAAAAGGATATTGAGCTGTTATACTATTATCTGATGCGGGTTCTGTTTACCGGTATCGAGAATCCTGAGATCACGGTCGGTGAGCTGATGGAGATGGTTTAAGGGTACGCCGATGATCACATAGAAAAATGATTGACATCGCATTTTTGCACAGGGAAACACTTTAATAAGTTTTTTGTAATAATAACACATATATTTAGGAGGTTACTGCTATGGATAGGGAAAAAGAGTTTAAGGAGATTTTGGCAAAGTACGGCAATGTGGCAGCGGAGGATATGACAAACGATATGAGATTCCGTGAGGATCTGGGGCTCAGTTCACTCGACTTTATGACTCTTCTCGGAGAGCTGGAGGACACTTTTGATATCGAGTTTGAGGAGGAGCATGCGTCGAGAGTGTTTACGATAGGTGAGGCGCTTGAGCTGATCGAGGAGCTTTCAGAGTGAGAAGATGAGACGGATTTTGATGAAGGTTGTCGAGGCAGGGACTATATGTATGTTGTGTGATATTTAAGCATTATCAAGCAAACAGTAACAGTTATTATGCAGAAAAAGGAGGATCATAGATGCTGGTACGTGAGATCATAGATAGAGCGACAAGAGAGTACGGTGAGTATACCGCCATCCGTTGGCTCGAGAAAAAGGAGATAAAAGAGATTGATTACAGCAGTCTGGAGTCAGACATAAAAAAAATCAGAAGAGGTCTTCGGGCAGAGGGCTTTGACGGCGCACATATCGCCCTGATAGGGAGCAATGCTCTTGAGTGGATGGAGTCTTACATGGGTGTCGTTACCGGAAACACGACTGCCATACCTCTTGATGCAGCGATGCCGGTAGAGGATCTCATCGATATGCTGGACAGATCCGACTCGACCGGACTATTTTTAGGAGAAAAATGTCTGCCGATGCTTGAACCGATCTTGAGTGCATGTGGCAAGTTAAAAAAGGTCTGGGTGATGACAAAGGGTGAGACAGATATCACTGATGAGAGGGTTTCCACTCTGGCTAAGCTGATGAGTCTTGACAGTGATGATGATCCGATACCCGATCCTGAGGCTCTCGCAATGATCATCTTTACATCCGGAACCACGGGCAAGAGCAAGGGCGTTATGCTCACGCAGAGCAATCTTGCGACCAACGTAGAGGCTGTGCAGTATGATGTTAAGCCCGGTGATGTGGCCGCTTTATCTGTGCTGCCCATCCACCACGCGTTCTGTCTGGTCATGGACTGGCTGAAGGCATTCCAGCTCGGTTCCTGCGTATGTATCAATGACTCGCTTCTTCATATGGTGAAAAATATGAACGTCTTCCATCCGGCTACCATGTTGATGGTTCCGTTGATGATCGAGACGATATATAAAAGGATCAAAGCGATGGGTGATGTACCGCCGGAGGAAGTCAGGGAGAAGGTTTTCGGCGGCAGGCTCAAGGTGATATTTACCGGTGGGGCGCATCTGGATCCATACTATATAAATGAGTTCCTGAAGTATGGCGTAAAGGTGCTGGAGGGTTACGGTATGTCTGAGTGCTCTCCGGTTATCTCGTCGAACTCACCTCATGACTTCAAGCCGGGTTCCATAGGTAAGCCTTTGCCGAACGTTGAGGTGAAGTTTGTTGACGGTGAGATCCTCGTTCGCGGTACCAGCGTGATGAGGGGCTACTACAAGATGGAGAACGAGACCAACGAAACACTTGCTGACGGCTGGCTGCATACCGGCGATCTGGGATATATGGATGAGGATGGATTCCTCTGGATCAGCGGTCGTGCAAAGAACCTGATCATCCTGTCAAACGGCGAGAATATCTCTCCGGAGGAGTTGGAGGGCAAGCTTGCTCTGGATCCGTTGGTGGGAGAGGTCATCGTGACAGGTGAGGATGACGGTCTGACGGCGAGGATATATCCGGATCAGGATGTGATAGCAGCAAAGGGGATACAGCCGGAGGATATAGAGCCGCTGCTCCGTGGTGTGATAGACGAGTTCAACAAGACACAGCCGACTTACAGGCAGATCGTGGGACTTGTAGTGAGAAAGAATCCGTTTATCAAGTCTGCAACACGAAAGATCAAGCGCCAGGAGGTGCTTATAGACGAGCCGCAGGAGTGATGATCTGTGGACACACCTGCACAGATGATATCTGCAGCTCATCTGCATGAGTAAGTGGACAAATCCCTTTACTCGATCGTAGTGATGTTATGATATGATGATGTGAGAAACCTGTTTCCGGGCGGGTTTCTCTTTTTTTTATAAAAAGTTTTGAAAAAAACTCTTGACAAATGGAAAATATTTGATACAATATAATTGCAACAAACATTTATGGAAGATGTGAGCAGATGATAATTCTGTTTATCAATTCCGATAAGCTAGTGTTGCTAGATAATGGTTATGTGTTAACATTTATATTTCAGTTAAAGAAAGCGAGGTATCAGATATGTCAGGTTTTTATGATCTTAGTGTAACAGCTGCAGATGGTAGCGAGGTTTC
>JAFSTZ010000383.1 GCA_017445525.1 Eubacterium sp. | reverse complement strand
GTTAAGCCATGTATCATCGGCAGCGGAACAGAGCCCGAGGTTGATGCCTGCAGATACTGTGCGTATTCATCGATTTGTGGGATAGAGAGCAGGTCAAAGAAGGAAGTAAGCGACAAACACGGATCTGAAAAAGCGGCGGATCTTATAGACAAGATGGTTGCTGAGGTGCAGTGATATAAGGATGGATGCGCAGGACGTAGGGTGACCGAAGTAAATCGATATGCGGAGTGGAATCCGGGAATAGCGGCAAATGATTGGAGATACAGATGGCTGAACGCAGATGGACTACTGAACAGGAAGCGGTTATAGACTCCAGGGGACAGGAGCTTTTGGTATCGGCGGCTGCCGGTTCCGGCAAGACTTCTGTTCTTGTCGAGCGCATCTACAGTCGCGTCATGGATAGAAAACATCCTGTGGATATCGACAGGTTTGTTGTCGTGACATTTACCAAGGCGGCAGCGGCTGAGATGAAGGAACGCCTCAAGTCCAGGATGGAGAAGGCGCTTTCCGGACAGGATCTGCAGCGCGATGAGAAAGACAGACTCAAGAGGCAGCTGCGTCTCATCCCGACGGCAAATATATCTACGGTACACAGTTTTTGTAACTATATTATAGGTCAGTATTTTCACCGGATAGGTCTTGATCCGTCGTATACACAGGGAACTGAGGAGGAGCTTACCCTGATCAAGAACAGGGTTATGGATAAACTTCTTGAAGATAAATATTCCGAAGCGGATGATGATTTCATGCGCCTCGCGGGACTTCGTGCGCTGAACAGATCCGACGTTGCACTCTCGGAGTGGGTGCTCGGTATGTATGAGCGATCGGTAGGCGAGCCGTTTCCTGATATAGCTTTTGATATGTGGGAGAGTGAGGCGGATAAGCCCATAGATGATGATTCGGAGATCCTTAAAGAGGTGATAAACAGAGAATACCGTATGGCATCTGCTCTGTTACAGAGTCTGGAACCGGTGGAGAATGCATTTATAGGTATAGATAAAAAGTACGATGATACCATGGCCATGATGAAAGCTGATATCACCGGGATAAAGGATGCCTGCGAAGCATTTTCAGATAAAAATATCACCGCTACTATATGCTATGATAACATCGAGTCGATACTCAGAACTGCTGACTATCCGGATCTGGCGAAGAGCGCACCGAAGCTTACAGAAAAGGAAGCAGCCGATCCTGTAAAGAAAGAAAATAAAGAGAAAAAGATAACCGTTTGGAGGCAATTAAACTCCATCAGAAGTCAGTTATTCAGTGACAGGGATGAGATGTTTTTCCAGTGTGTCGACAAGCATGAAGAAGACCGCAAGACTATGAAAGAGACGCTGCACTCGCTGATAATGCTTACAAAAGAGTTCAGTGCAGCATACAGCGAGGCCAAGAGAGAACTTGGTGTAGTTGATTTTTCTGATCTTGAGCAGTTTGCATTGCAGATACTTTTTGACAGAGATGAGGAGACAGGTGCGAGAACCAGATCCGAAGTTGCGAGAGAGTTATCGGAGTACTTTGAGGAGATAATGATAGATGAGTATCAGGACTCAAACCGCATACAGGATACCATCCTTTGGAGTGTCTCAAAGTGTGAGGAAAAAGACGGACTGATGCCTTGGGAGAGCTTTGCTTCCAACAGGTTTATGGTTGGTGATATCAAGCAGAGTATCTATCGATTCAGAAATGCCTGCCCCGAGCTTTTTGAGGAAAAACTGAAAGCTTTTTCACAGGAGAAGGATGCTCCGCACAGACGTATCGATCTGCATAAAAACTTCAGATCGGCTGATATAGTTATCGACTCTACCAATGAGGTTTTCAAGGCTGTTATGCATGACGATATCGGCGGTGTTGTGTATGATGAGGATGCGTTACTTCACAGGGGACGTGAGATACCGGAGGAGTCGGCAGGTGGTGCCAGTTCGGCAGAGCATGTCGGTAGAGGGGTATCATCGGGATCAGTATCGTCTGATTTACCGGTGGCCGAAAAGGTATATTTATATGATGTAAAGGCAGATCTTGACAGAATCGGATTGTCAAAGGACGGTGCAGCGGCCTATGCCATAGCTCAGAAGATCGAGGAGATAGTTCACGGCGACAGTCCTATTTATATATTTGATGAGGATCGTTACAGGAGGGTAAGCTATCGTGATATAGTGATCCTGACAAGAGCGTTAAAGCCAATAGCGTATGAGTATATGGATGTTTTCAGGTTGGT
>JAFSTZ010000382.1 GCA_017445525.1 Eubacterium sp. | reverse complement strand
GTAGAGGGGAAGATCGTCGGTAGCATCGATAAGGGCTTTTTGGTCCTGATCGGCATAGGTCAGGATGATACCAAAGAAATTGCTGACAAGATGATGGATAAGCTGGTAAAGCTTCGTATCTTTGATGATGAGAACGGTAAGACCAATCTTTCTCTTGCTGATGTAGACGGCTCGCTCCTTCTGGTATCCCAGTTTACTCTTTATGCAAACTGTAAAAAGGGGAATCGCCCGAGCTTCACAGATGCGGGCGCCCCTCAGATGTCTGAAGAGCTTTATGATTATATATGTGACAGCCTGTCTGAGAGAGTTCCGAAGGTCGAGCGAGGTATATTCGGTGCCGATATGAAGGTATCACTGGTAAATGAGGGTCCCTTTACGGTAATACTTGATTCTGAACAGATATTGGGATAGTTTATTTTTCTATTGTAAGAATTGCCTGTTCGTGGTAGTATAGCATATAGAAAATCAAGTATGGAGGGATACATTTATGTGTAAAAGGATCATCCGAAGACATGGGGTTCGGATCATCATTTTGTTTATGGTGCTTGTCGGTTTTTTGGCTGTGCCGATAAGTGCACATGCCAAGCAGATAACCAGCTTATATGAGTTGGATGGTCAGAAAATCGGTATTGTTACTGGTACTATGTATGACAGTATCGTAAAAAAAGCACTACCGAGTGCACAGATCGCCTATTTCAACGGAGCGGGTGATCTGATCGCTGCATTGGAAGCCGGAAAGATCGACGGGTTTCCCGGTGATGAGCCGGCACTAAAACTCATGAAGAGAGAAAACGACAATCTGACGATCCTTGACGGATACATGGATTCGTTTGTTTTCGGAGCTATTTTTCCAAAAAGCGATAACGGAGAAAAGCTGTGCAACGAGTTCAATGAATGGCTGGATGGTTTTGACAAATCCGGTAAGCTTGATGCACTTATGAAAAAATGGATCGATAGCCCCGAATCTGAGCTGGAACCACCGGACTTCAAATCGCTTCCGGCTACGAACGGAGTTTTGACTATGGCGTCAGAGTGTGGTTATGCGCCGTTTGACTATATTTCAGGCGATTCTCCTTCGGGTGCCGAGATAGATCTGGCTATGCAGTTTTGTAAAGACAGAGGGTACGGGCTTAAGGTTGCTGTTATGAACTTTGATGGGATACTGCCTTATGTCCAGACCGAAAAAGCAAACTTTTCCTTGTCGGCGATCTCTGAAACAGAGGAGCGTAGGCAGAGTGTACTCTTTTCCGATGCGTACTATACCTGCGGTTTGGTGATGGCCGTTAAAAATGAAGAGTCTGCATCAGCGGGTTCGTGGTGGGACCGTCTGATGTCGAGCTTCAGAAAAACCTTTATCAATGAGAATCGCTGGTCACTCTTTGTTCAAGGTATCCTGAACACGTTGTTTATCACGCTGTTGTCGATCCTTTTTGGGACAACGCTTGGTTTTGTTGTATATCTCGCATGCAGAAACGGAAACAGGATAGCAAACCTCATAACAAAGTTCTTTCTATGGCTGATCAAAGGTATGCCGGTGGTCGTTCTTTTGATGATATTGTTCTATATCATATTCGGATCGTTCTCCATCAATGGTGCGATAGTGGCTGTGATAGGCTTTACATTGACCTTCGGGTCAGCGGTGTTTGGGATGATAAAGCTGGGAGTAGCTACTGTTGATCGTGGGCAGACCGAGGCAGCTTATGCTCTCGGACACTCCAATCGGCATACGTTTTACAATATAGTCCTGCCGCAGGCTTTGCCGCACATACTGCCTGCTTTCAGGGACGAAGTTGTGAGTCTGATCAAAGCTACTGCTGTGGTCGGGTATATCGCAGTACAGGATCTGACCAAGGTGGGAGATCTGATCCGCAGCCGGACGTTTGAGGCATTTTTCCCGTTGATAGCGATCACGGTATTCTATTTTCTGCTGGAGGCTTTGCTGGGCTTTCTCGTCGGGCGGATAGAGTTTCGTTTTGATCCGAGACGGAGAAGCCGGAGAAGGATCATGAAGGGGGTGAAGACTGATGATACGCATTGAGCATTTAAAGAAGGAATATCCCAACATCACTCCCCTTAAGGATGTAAGTGTAGAGATAAATGATGGCGATGTGATCTCAGTGATCGGACCATCCGGAACCGGCAAGAGTACGCTTTTACGCTGTATAAATAAGTTGGAGACACCGACATCCGGACATATCTGGATCGATGATACGGAGATAACAGATCCGAACTGTGACCTGGATATGGTCCGCAGACGTATGGGGATGGTTTTCCAGAGTTTCAATCTTTTTGGGCATATGACTGTGATTGAGAACATCATGTTTTCACCGATCACGTTGCTTGATAAGCCCAGGCAGGAGGCCTACGATGAAGGGATGAAGCTTTTGCGCATGGTGGGACTTGCACAAAAAGCCATGAACTATCCTGACGAGTTATCAGGCGGACAGAAGCAGCGTATCGCTATCGCAAGAACGCTTGCGATGGATCCGGAGATCATCCTTTTTGATGAGCCGACGAGTGCTCTCGATCCGACTATGGTCGGTGAGGTGCAGGCGGTTATCAGGGACCTTTCTACAACGGGGAAAACACTTATGATCGTCACGCACGAGATGGATTTTGCGAGATCCATCTGCAACCGTGTCTTTTATATGGACGAGGGCGGTGTGTATGAGGACGGATCACCGGAGCAGATTTTTGAAGATCCGCAGCGTGAGAACATCCGCAGGTTTGTGAGAAAACTGAAGGTTCTTGAACTGAAGATCGAAAACCGGGATTATGATTTTTACGAGATATCCGAAAAGATCGAGCACTATGGCAATCGTAATCAGATACCTATGGATACTGTACGGCATATCAGCCTGGCTTTTGAGGAGCTGGTTCATCAGATCCTTATACCCGCCATCGAAGATCCGAGGATGTGTATCACTATCGAGTATTCCGCAAAGGACAACCATGCTGTGATGAGTGTCGACTACAACAACCCCGGAAAGTACGCTCTGACAGAGGATGACAAGCTATCGCGTATGGTCATGAAGTGCGCAGTTTCAGACATCAAACATGTCAAGATAGAGGATGGTAGGTTTGATAAAAGGATCGAGATGACTATACTATAGATGCAATCGGATAGGCATTTACATATAAAAAGAGTAACCGCTGTTGAAAACGGTTACTCTTTTCAATTATATCCTATATCCATGTCACTTTACTATCGGCTTTACCTTATTATCTTTGCTCATACCGCTTGCGTAAAGCATCTTTTTGTATTTCTTCAGTCTATCCTTTGGTACTCTGATCACTACGTCTGGAGCGAGTCCGGAGAACGAGTTTTTCTGTATGGTCTTTATCTTTTTGGAACGTAGGATGATCTGTCTCAGATTGACCGTCGGGAGTTGAATCTTAGTGGGTTCAAAAACCTTTCTTCCCAGATCACCGTTTTTGATCGTTTTTATATTTTTCGGAAGGTCGATCGTCTTCAGTCCGATACCTGCAAAGGCAGACATACATACACTCTCAACCGATGACGGTATCTCAAGCTTTTTTAGCCTAAAACAATTGGAAAAATCATATCTTTTGATCTTTTTCAGGTTTTTCGGCAACTTGACACGTTTGAGAAAGAGGCAGCTCGTCAGCAACTCATGTTCCATCGTTTTTATCGAGTCAGGGAAGCTTATTTCAGTCAAATCGATGCAATAGGAAAATGAACTGACTCTCTTTAACTTAGCAGGTAACTCGATATGCTTCAAAGCTGCACATCCGTAGAAAGCGCAGTCGCCTATGGACGTGATATTTGGAGACAAAACTATTTTCTTAAGTGAATAGCAGTCTCTGAAAGCCCATGGCCCGATCTTTTTTACACTGTCAGGCATGGTGATACTTTCCACTGCGGTAAAGTTGTAAAAAGCACCCGCTCCGATATATGTTACACCGTCATTTATTACTACTTTTTTGACTTTTTTATGATGCTTGGCCCAGTCCGGCTGTTCGCTGTGGTCGTAAAGTGACGGATTGTCCGGTATCACACCGGATCCGGAAACAGAAAAAGAGATTGTATCTGAGTCGCTATCATAATCCCATGTTGCTATAGGCTCGTCGTCATCGTTACTATCATCGTCATCATCGTCATCGTCCTGATCGGGATCCTGACTTGGTTCGGCGCTTGGATCGGGATCCGGATCGGGATCAGGATCTATGCTTGGATCAGGATCAGGGGAGGGGTCAGGGTCTACGCTTGGATCGGGATCCTGACCTTGTGCCGGACTTGGTTCCGGAGTCGGATCAGTATCTGTGTCATCTCCAAGGTTATGAACCAGCGCTTTCCCACTAATATCTTCACAGCTTGCAGGAGTGGTATAATATAAACAGCTTGTTACAAGCAAGCAACATATCAATAGTTTTATCATCAGTCTTTTGCCCATTTTTTTATCACCCCTCTTATGTTAGAATCTGCAAGATTTTCAGCTACTGCTTTTACCTTTCTTGAACTTGCGCCCTTTAAGTATTTTTCAAGCTTTATCACACCGAAGGATTGTATCAGAAAAGCCTTCTTTTTCTTTATGTCACCTTTAGTGTTTCCGTATTTTTTTATCTCTGCGATACTTTTGTACCATTTTATATTTGAATACATATCGGTAGTGGCAGCTCTGTTTTTTAGTACAGCTTTTTTCAGTATCCAGTTACATGTCTTCTTTGCTGCAATTTTATATCTTCTGGGAATACAGATATTGTCGTCCGCCATGTTTGTTTTGGTATAAAATCCTCCGGTTGCAGGATCTCTGGGACCGTGCTTGATCCTTTTCCAGCTTTTGACCAGCTTTTTGACGCTTTTTTTATATAAGGCATTTCGAGTCTTTCCGGCTACTCCTGTTGAGCTGTGTGCAAAAACATCAGTTGCAGCGTGGATAGCCATACCGTAAACAAATAATGACTTATCTTTTTTTTCTTTCAGTTTGTAAAGATCGAAGCCATTTTTGGCTGCTTTTTCAACCTTTTTTTCAAACTTCGTATGTGCCTTTGGAAACTTCCCTGTCTTGCTCAGTATGGAAGCAACCTTTGAGATATAAATACTTGATTTTACATAATTTGCCCGGTACAATCCGTGAAACTCGGGATTCTCAACCATTCCCTCGACAGAGGATGAAACATTATCGGGCCAGATCGCTCCTTCCTTCAGTATCTGACTGTTAAACACTACGACACCCTCGTGCTCAACGAGACTCCAAAAGCCTCTTACTTTGCCTGTATCAGAGGTGTTCAAACTGCTTTCATCGTATGAGAAGCCGGTGCTCGTTGTTTCATCATACTTTGAAAGTACGTCATCGTATTTATCCAAGGCAGCTGTACGATCAACAAGACCGTAGCCATAGTGACAAGCATCACCGAGAGGTTTAGCACTTTCTCGAAGCAGCTGCCTGATAAATCCTGCTGATCTGTCAGGATACTTCTGCCAAAGAAGTGATGCGAGACCGCTCACATATGGGGCTGATATGCTGGTACCGGATACCCGGCACAGATCACCGAAGGAACCGTACGTTGTCACGTCCTTGCCCGGAGCGACAACCTCGATCTCGGGACCGGAGGGTGAGTCGCTCATGATCACTCCATCATCGTCTACAGCACCGACTGCAACTACTTCTTTGTATTTAGCCGGATAACTGATCTTATCACCCTTGCCTGCTGCAGCGATCAGGAGGATCCCTTGGTTATACGCTTTTTTGATGATGCTGTGAAGCTTTTCTGAGTCCTTATCAGTCCCGCAGCTTATATTGATGATGTTGACTTTTTCCCTGATGAGCCAGTCAATCCCCTCGACCAAGCGATCTACTGTTGATGTACTTTGCTCATCAAGCACATCAGCCGAGTATATCAATGCATCGGGGTTGATGCCTTGCGTCTTGCCTTCGGTGTTGGCTGCTATAACACCTGCAACAGCGGTACCGTGGCCTGACAGATCAGAGAACATAAAACCCTTGTCGACATACTCATCTACAAAGTTCTTTGCTTTTTTGACATTGATATCCTCGGAATAATCAACACCTGAGTCAACTATGCCGACCTTTATCCTGTTTTTGTCTCCGGTTTTTATGATCTGTTGATCATCGTTATGCATAACTGAGATACTGCTTCCGGCTTCAGATGCTTTACAGTCCGGTTTGCTTGCCGCCATACCGGTATTCAGTACCGTTCTCATTAGCAATGATGTAATAACCAATGCAGCTAAACCCTTTTTCATATAAATGCTCCTTGCTTCTTACTGTATAATTCCTTGACCGTTTTATGTAAAGATATTATGCGATCACTCGTTTATTCTATACTTATGTTGTTTTTTTGTCAATAGGAGTCCGGAGAGACATAGTACAACAGCTTGCCGTATATTTCACCAAAATCGTCTTTTTCTTTTGTGCAATCTGACTTTTTTTCAAAAAAATATAAAAAACTCTTGTCAAATCTATAATTCTCGTGTATAATTTAGAAAAATCTAAAATATTTTATCAATATTAAAATAATTCAATAATACACAGTAACATTATTATAATGTCGGTAGCCTTCTCCGAGAGTGTCAGATAGATGGAAAGGATCCCGGTCAATATCGTTATAACGGAGGTAATCATGGACAAAAATGAATGCTACGGAAAACCCTGGATACTTCAGAGAGCAGATCCTTATGTGACTCTCGAGGACGGAAAATACTACTTCACGGCGTCGGTGCCGGAGTATGACAGGATAGCACTCCGATGCTCGGATGAGCTTGAGACATTGGCTGAAGCTGAGGAGATTGAGATCTGGCACTGTCACGAGTCCGGTCCGATGAGTAAGCATATATGGGCTCCGGAGCTTCATAGGATAGACGGAGAGTGGTATATATATTTTGCAGGCGGGGAGAAGGAAGATGTGTGGAAGATCCGTCCTTATGTGCTCCACTGTGAAGGATCGGATCCTATGAAGGATCCCTGGACAGAGTGCGGCAAGATGCAGCCGGCAGACGATGATGAGTTTTCGTTTGAGGCTTTTTCGCTTGATATGACTGTGTTTGAGGATGCCGGCAGGTGGTATTGCGTATGGGCGGAAAAGGTAGGAGTCGGCAAGCAGATATCCAATCTCTATATCGCCGAGATGGAGTCGCCGACGAAGCTGAAGACCGTTCAGGTGCTGCTTACAACTCCGGACTACGACTGGGAGAGAGGAAGCTTCTGGGTTGATGAGGGACCCGGTGTGATAAAAAGAGCAGACAACATCTATCTTACATTTTCTGCCAACGATACCGGAGTTAACTACTGTATCGGGATGATGAGTGCGAAGACGGGAACGGATCTGCTCGATCCGCTGAATTGGAAGAAAGACAGATACCCTGTGCTGAAAAGTGATTATGAGAAAGGGATCTATGGTCCGGGACATAACTACTTTACCACGGATGCAGATGGGAACGACGTGATGGTATACCACGCACGTACTGAGACAGAGATAGTCGGTGACCCTCTGTACAATCCGAACCGTCATGCATTTTTGATGAAGCTTGACTGGGATGAAAACGACAGACCTGTGTTTAATCTTTGATGAAGATAACAGATAAACAGAAAAGATATACAGATGTGACCGGAGCATATCCGGTTACGCGGTGACAGGAGCGGAATATGATAAACAGAGCAAAAAAAATACTTGCGATCGGACTCAGCCTCGGGCTCATCTGCAGCGGGTGTGGTGCCGGGGGTGCGACTGAGGATGGTAAGACCGAAACCGGAGAGACGACACAGACTGCAACAGAAAGCGGGGATGTCCTGCCGGTAGATCAGATCAAGGTTGGAAACACTTCCTACGAGCTGTCCTGCCACGATCCACAGATCATCGCAGCGGACGGAACCTACTATATGACAGGCTCGCATCAGGTCATAGCCAAGTCTGATGATCTGTCTTCGTGGGAGTATGTCAGGAACGGCAACAAGATGTTTGATAATATCTTTTCCGGAGATCTGGATGCTTTCAAGTACGTCGGGAAGAATGAGCAGGGCAGCTACTCTATCTGGGCGTCAAATATTTATTATAATGAAACCATGAAAAAGTATCTGATGTATTTCTGTACTTCTTCCACTTATATAAAATCAACTCTCACTCTGGGCATCTCCGATACTCCCGAGGGACCGTATACTTTTACAGATGTTTTGTTATACTCAGGCTTCGGAAAAAAAGATATCGCCTCTACCGATCTCAAAGAAGTGCTGGGTAAAAAGGGAGACACCGAGAAGTATCTTGCATACGGCGGATATGATAACAAGAGATGGCCAAACTGCATAGATCCCGCTATTTTTACTGATGAGATGGGAACTATGTGGATGGTTTACGGATCCTGGTCAGGCGGGATATTTTTATTGGAGATAGATCCGTCGACAGGACTCCCCAAACATCCGGCGGAGGACGAGGCAGCAGGAGTAGACAGATACTTCGGCTATCATCTGCTCGGCGGCGGTCACCATGCCATGGAGGGACCGTATATTCACTATGATAAGGAATCGGGATACTACTATCTGTTTTTGTCCTTTGGCGAGCTGAAGAGAGATGGTGGTTATCAGGTAAGAGTTTTCCGTTCTGAGGCTCCTACCGGACCTTATGTGGATGCTCAGGGCAAAACGCCGGCCGACGAGGAGGATTTCTACAACTACGGAGTAAAGATGATGGGGAATTATAAGTTCCCGAGTCTGGAGACTGCGTATATGGCACCGGGTGGACAGTCGACTTTTACCGGAGATGACGGAAAGCTTTATATAACCTTTCATACCAGATTTGACAGTGGCTCGGAGTATCATGAGCCGAGAGTTCACAGGTTGTACATGACAGAGACCGGGTGGTATGTGGCGGCTCCGTTTGAGACAACGGGTGAGAATACGGCTGAGGATCAGACATATAAGGCAGCGGATGTATCCGGAACTTATCATATGCTGAACTTTGGATTTGATATATCATCAAAGATCAGGGAATCCGAGCCGTGTGAGTTGAGTGACGGAACTATAACAGGCACCATGGATGACAAGGAGTGCACAGGTACCTATGAGGTTCAGGAAGGTACAAACAAGATAAAGCTTGTGGTAGGCGATGTGGAGTACAGCGGTGTTATCGCGGATATGCCGGATGAAGCCGGTAACAATACAAGGTGCATCATGGCGGTCGGGTCAAACAACCAGACCATCTGGGGTGTGCAGTACAGGAGGTAGAAATGATCAGAATAGTCATCAATGACAAGGTAAAAAAGAGCAGGATAGAGCCTGAGATCTACGGACATTTCTCAGAGCATCTCGGCAGATGTATCTACGAGGGCATCTATGTCGGAGAGGACTCGGATATCCCCAATAAAAATGGCATGAGGACCGATGTGGTTGAAGCATTGAAGGAGCTTCAGGTGCCGGTGTTGCGTTGGCCGGGAGGCTGCTTTGCAGACGAGTATCACTGGAAGGACGGCATCGGCCCGAAGGAAACTCGCAAGCGCATGGTAAACACACACTGGGGCGGAGTAGTAGAGGATAACAGTTTTGGAACACATGAGTTTTTTGAGCTTTGTGATCAGATAGGATGCAAGACCTATATAAATGGAAACGTCGGCTCCGGCACGGTGCAGGAGATGTCCGAGTGGGTTGAATACATGACCTTTGAGGGCGTATCGCCTATGGCAAAACTGCGCGAGGAGAACGGACACAAGGATCCGTGGAAGATCGATTACTTCGGTGTAGGCAACGAGAACTGGGGATGTGGCGGGAATATGCGTCCATCCTACTATGCTGATCTGTACAGAAGATATCAGACTTATGTTCGTGTATATGATCCGGAAAAGCCTATATCCAAGATCTGCGGCGGTGCAAATGTCGACGATTATCACTGGACAAAGACGGTACTTGACGTGACTCATGATCATACTCCGCCACAGTTTCACGGATTTATGAACGGACTGTCACTGCATTACTATGTACACCCGGAGGGGTGGGAGATAAAAGGAAGCTCTACCGACTTTGATGAAGAAGTATGGTACAAAACTCTGTTCAAGGCTCTCTATATGGATACCCTCGTGACCCGTCACGGAGCTATCATGGACAGCTATGATCCGGATAAGAATATCGGTATGGTAGTAGATGAATGGGGAACCTGGTACACCTGTGAGCCGGGAACCAATCCCGGATTTCTGTACCAGCAAAACACTGTGAGAGATGCGCTTGTAGCAGGTATCACTTTGAATATTTTCAACAATCACTCAGATCGTGTGAAGATGGCAAATCTTGCACAGATGGTAAATGTTTTGCAGGCAGTCATCCTGACTGAGGGAGACAGGATGATAAAGACTCCAACATATCACGTTATGCATATGTACAGATATCATCAAGGGGCGGATCTGCTTGAAACATCCGTATCGGGTGTGGAGACTGCCGGTCCGGATGAGTGGAAGGTGCCGGAGGTGACACAGTCAGTATCTGTTGATAAGGACGGTATCATCACGGTTACAATCAATAACCTGTCAACCGATGAAGCAAAGGACATTGAGGTAGTGATAGCGGGACGTACGGCAGATGTGGCGGATGCCCGTATCGTGACAGGTGAGATGCATGCACACAATA
Source organism: Eubacterium sp. (assembly GCA_017445525.1). Taxonomy (GTDB): domain Bacteria; phylum Bacillota; class Clostridia; order Lachnospirales; family Lachnospiraceae; genus Eubacterium_F. The sequence goes on along the minus strand of JAFSTZ010000382.1, from coordinate 450 downwards.
CCTTTGACGCTCCGGATACGGTAGTTGAGGAAGAGTTCAGTGATTACAGGACTACGGATGGAACTATCGGTATTACGCTTCCGCCTTGCAGTGTAGTTATGTTGCGACTGGGTAAGTGACCTGTCATCCGGTGCCGATTGTCACAACGGATAGTTATGGAAAAAGTATGAGCGATAATATATGTAAACTCTGTGATCTGCAGGCCGGTCTGCCAAGAGATCTGACAGAGTATCTGAAGCCATTTATAGAAAAGATCAGAGAAAAAGACCGGGCATCCGAAGATGTCCGGTCCGATCGTCTGAGAGTATGTCTGACATGCGACAGGCTGTCTGAGGCTACATGCCTTGCCTGCGGATGTTATGTGGAGTTGCGTGCAGCACTGAAGTCCGGCTCCTGCCCGCAAAAAAAGTGGGAGCGTTTTGCTGCCACTTTTTTTAGAGGAAAACAAAG
>JAFSTZ010000381.1 GCA_017445525.1 Eubacterium sp. | reverse complement strand
TATCGAAAAGGATGTAAGTCTGCTCTCCTCCGGCTTTCTCTCGTATACGTAGTCAAACACCTGTGAATCCGTGATGATAAGAGACGGCGCTTCCTTCAACATAGAGAGCGCTGATGACATCTCCTCGGGAGCCACACATATTGTACGGGCATGCACATCCAGAAGTTCACGCAGCGTCGTCACCTGCGGGAGTATCAGACGTCCCTTGGGAGCCTGCTTATCCTGCGGCATAACAAGCATAACTATGTCGTCCTCTGCTACCATCCCCTGAAGAACTGTCCGGGTCGGCAGACAGCCAACAGCATCAATAATAGCCTTCCGCAGGTCATCGATGCCATCCCCTGTGCGGCTGCTTACGCAGATGATGTTTTCAGATATTCCGGCTTCATCTATACTCTCCCCGGTACGACTGCCTACATAACTGATTCCATCAGCCGCAATCTTTTCTTTCAACTCATCAAGGGCTTCTCTATCCACACTGTCAGTTTTTGTCATAACAGGTATAACAGGCACCTTATCATCTATCTTTTCTAACAGTTTTTTTACAATTGTTTCACTGTATATATATGAATCCGGCTCAAGTACCAGCACTACAACATCTGACTCCTCCAAAGCCTTTGTCGTCCTCTCCTCTCTGAGGCCGCCGAGTGTCGTCTCGTCCTCGAGTCCGGCGGTATCGATCAGAAGGCACGGCCCGATAGGTGAGATCTCGACAGCCTTGTACACAGGATCCGTCGTTGTCCCCGGTTCCGATGAAACGATGGACACATCCTGACCTGCCAGGGCATTAATAAGTGATGACTTTCCACTATTGGTCTTTCCAAAAAATCCTATATGCGTCCTCATCCCCGAGGGTGTCTCATTTATCTCAGCCATAAAACGCTCCTTATCAATCAAGTAGAAGTATCATCTTCCCTACTCATATGTGCCGCCCACGTGCATTTTCAAAAGGCATCTAAAAAAGCACGGTCAGCTGGTACAGATGTACCGGCTACCGTACTTTTCATAATCTCTATACTTATGCAAGCTTGCCTTTTGCTGTCTCAACAAGCTGTGCAAATCCTTCCGGATCAGATACTGCCATCTCAGCGAGCATCTTACGGTTAAGATCGATACCTGCAAGCTTCAGTCCATGCATGAACTTGGAGTATGAAAGACCGTTGATACGTGCTGCAGCATTGATACGAGCGATCCAGAGCTGTCTGAACTGTCTTTTTCTCTGCTTACGTCCTGTGTAGCTCTCCTCAAGAGCGCGCATAACGGACTGCTTTGCCACACGATACTGCTTTGATCTCGCTCCACGATAACCCTTTGCGAGCTTAAGAACTCTCTTATGTTTTTTCTTGGCGTTCAAACCACCTTTAATCCTAGCCATTTATATATATCCTCCATTCTATTTTTATAAAGGAAACGCTGAGTAAAGCGTTCCGTCATCCTGCCATACCTGCCCTTGATCAACCGGGCCGACAACAATCATCGATACGGCAGTATTTTCTTCATAACCTTCTCGTTGGTCGCATCCATCATAGTCGACTGACGAAGTCCTCTCTTGCGCTTGGTTGACTTCTTTGTGAGGATATGGCTGTGATTTGCCTTGTTCCTCTTAAGCTTACCGCTGCCGGTTGTCTTGAATCGCTTTGCAGCAGCTCTTTTTGTTTTCATCTTCAATTTAGCCATGATACAATTCTCCTTTTTTGATTATTAGCGGATGGATACTATGTCATCCACTGTTATATAATTACCACCCGATAGACTACATGTGACAGTCATAATACATACAACTCAATACATATCATCCTTCACACAGCACTAACTACCCGGGGAGATAAACATATCTGTATACCCCAAGATGTCTTTTTACTTGTTGCTCGGGGAGATAAACATAACCATGCTTCTGCCTTCCATCTTCGCCGGCTTATCGACCACACAGGTGTCCTCAAGCTTCTCAAGGAACTGGTCCATCATCTGACGACCGACATCCTTGTGCGCCATCTCACGCCCGCGAAATCTCAGAGAAACCTTGATCTTGTCGCCCTTTGAGAGAAATTTTTTCGCCTGGTTTGCTTTTGTATTCAGGTCGTTCACATCGATATTCGGAGACAGACGGATCTCTTTGGTCTCCACGGTGCGCTGCTTTTTCTTGGCTTCCTTCTCCTTGCGGGACATCTCATAACGGTATTTGCCGTAATCGATGATCTTGCACACCGGCGGATTGGCATTCGGTGAGATCTTTACGAGATCAAGTCCCGAATCCTTTGCCTTGAAATAAGCTTCCTTTGCAGACATGATACCCAACTGCTCGCCGTCAGAACCGATGAGGCGAACCTCCTTGTCACGGATCTGCTCGTTGATCATTAAATCGTTAATAGCTTTTCCCTCCTTAATCCATGTTCGAGTGAGTTCCAAACGCAAGACGCTCCGCATCCTGCACATATATGTCATGTCCATCCTCACGCTTTATTACACAAAAAGATCGGATACCTACAAGAGATATCCGATCCACAATAATCATCATACCCCGCCGCATATAGATGCGAACGCTGTCATGAAAACCTGCTATGTTGACCTCAATCGTGTGATAGGCGTTGCCTATACGACCGGGTGAGAGCGGATAACTCTACTTAGACACAGCAAGTATGATAACATAAACACAGTCAGCTGTCAAGAAATATTTATAAAAAACATATATTTTTATATAAACATATTACTTTTCACGACTGATACTTACATCCGACAACCGTATAAGGTCTACCCCTTCACGGCTCCGGCCATCATACCCTTGACCAGCTTATCCTGCATGATGATGAACAATATGATCATCGGCAGAACCGAAAGCGTCAGGCAGGCCATGATCATAGCCGTATTCGATGCATACTGTCCCTGATAGTTCCACAGTGCCAGAGGAAGTGTACGGTTCTCGTTTGACTGAGTCAAAGTAAATGCAAAGATAAACTCGTTCCATATATTTACACCGTTATATATGGCAAGTGTAGACAAGCCCGGTGTAGATAACGGGAGTATAACCTTGAAAAATCTCTTGTACTTGCTGCAGCCGTCGATATCAGCCGCCTCCTCAAGATCTCTCGGTATGCCCTCCATAAAGCCGACCAGGATAAATACCGAGATGGGCAGCGCAAACGCGACATTGGTCGGTATCAGTGCCCAGATGGTATCATAAAGCCCCATGCCGATGGTCATCTGGAAGATCGGGATCATCGTTACATGTATAGGCACTGACATCATCGCTACAATCAACATATAGATCGGTTTGCGCATCTTGAAGCGAAATCTCGAAAGAGGATACGCAGCGCATGCCGATATAAATAACAGGATTACCAGTGACAGCACAAGTACGATCACTGAGTTCTTGAAGTATACCCAGAAGTTTCCATCTGTGATGACGTCAACATAGTTCTGCGTAAACAGCTTCTCGGGCAGATGAAAAGCTCCGTACATGATTGTCTCCAGCTTCTGCTTGAAGCCTGTGAGCACCATAAACAGGAACGGTACAAATGCCACAAGAGTCCACAATATC
>JAFSTZ010000006.1 GCA_017445525.1 Eubacterium sp. | reverse complement strand
TTAACAACACCTGTCATCTCAAGAATCTCGTAAACATCTTTTCCGACATTGTTCAGCGTGATCTTGTCTTTTTTGTATTCTTGTTGTACGATTAGGAGACCTCTGAGTCCCGAACTTGAAATGTATGTCAGATTCTTGCAGTTGATCACGGGAATAAGATTATCATGAGAACTGATTATAGACAGAAGATCGTTTTTTACACCAGTGGCATTCTGCTCATTCACGCGTTCAGGTAAAAAAACTATTATCTTATCCTTTTCGATAAAAGAAAATAGATCCATTTTTTACCTCCTTCAAATATAAATGATATACTCCCAGCCCATTGTGCGATACAACAATCATAAATCATCTTGCACTATTATATGCATCCCTTATCCTGTCCGCCACGCTATCGGCGTCAAGGCCGTATGATTTATATAACTCTTCGGGACTTCCGTGCGGTATAAACTCATCCGGCCAGGCTATCGGAACAAAGTTCTTAATAATTATACCATTTTTACAGAACAACGCTCCTACCTTCTCGCCGAATCCACCTGTTATCACTCCGTCCTCCATCGTTACAATAACCTTATGCGACGATGAAAGTTTTATCACCGACTCTTCATCAAACGGCTTTACAAATCGCATATTCACAACAGTGACTCTTATCATCTCAGGCAAAAGCATTTCTCTGACAAGCAATGCAGTTTTTACCATGTCCCCGACTGCAAATATAACAACCTCACCCAAAACCGTATCCTGATCTGCATCATCACCCGATCCGCCTCTGATATGAGATCCGGAAGCCACTATCTCTGCCTTACCGGGTTCAAACTCCGGACGTTCTCTGACCTTTGTTTTAACTCCGGGTATATCATATATCCCCGTATCAAAACGCTCCTCTGCACCGTCAATATCCCTATCAAAGTCAACAGGAACATACCTGTAAGCCTCACCCCTCGGATATCTGACTGCGACCGGTCCGTCCTTATATCCATATGCAAAGTCCAGCGCAGACACCAGCTCATCCGCATCCATGGGAGCGATGACCGTCATCCCCGGCATATGCGACAGAAACGCCAGATCAAACAATCCCTGATGTGTCCTGCCGTCGTGTCCTACTATACCGCTCCTGTCTATCGCAAGTATCACCGGATACGAAGAAAGACAGATATCATGGATAACCTGGTCATAAGCTCTTTGTAAAAATGTTGAGTAAAGCGATACGACCGGTCTCAGCCCTCCGGCAGCCATCCCCGCAGCAAATGTCACTGCATGCTCCTCGGCTATACCAACATCAAAGGCTCTGTCAGGATACTCTTCAGCAAACGGCATAACTCCGGTGCCATCCGGCATCGCAGCACATACTGATATAATATCATCATGCTCTGAACCTCTTGATAAAAGCCACTCACTAAAAATATCCGTATATGTAACTTCATCCTCGCCACTATCAAACGGTTCTCCGGTTTCTATATCAAAGGCTCCTATCCCGTGAAACAGATCCGGTTTTTCCTCTGCAGGTCTGTAGCCCTTGCCTTTTTTCGTCAGAACATGGACGAGTACCGTTTCATCCTCCATCGAAGCAGCGGCTTCAAAAGCCTCCTTCATATCTTCGATATTGTG
>JAFSTZ010000380.1 GCA_017445525.1 Eubacterium sp. | reverse complement strand
GCAGGAGTTTATGAATATCAAATATCAGAACAAGGTAAGACTTGCTGAGTACATAAAGGTACATAATGGTATCGAGGTTGATCCGAGATCTATATTTGATGTTCAGGTAAAGAGACTGCATGAGTACAAGAGACAGCTTTTGAACATACTGCATATCATGCATCTTTACAACAAGCTGAAGAAAAATCCGGGGATGGATTTCTATCCCAGAACATTTATATTCGGAGCAAAGGCATCTGCGGGCTATCGCAGGGCAAAGGCTATCATCAAGCTTATCAACAGCGTAGGTGATGTGGTGAATAACGATCCTGCGATTAACGGCAAGATAAAGGTTATATTTATCGAGAACTACCGCGTGTCAAATGCCGAGCTGATCTTTGCAGCAGCAGATGTTTCCGAGCAGATATCAACTGCGTCCAAGGAGGCATCCGGTACAGGTAACATGAAGTTCATGCTGAACGGAGCACCGACTCTCGGAACTATGGACGGAGCAAACGTCGAGATCGTTGAGGAGGTCGGCGAGGAGAACGCATTTATCTTCGGACTCTCATCCGAGGAGGTTATAGCGTTTGAGCACAATCATCAGTACAATCCGAAGGACATCTACAACATGGATACGGATGTGCGCGCCGTGCTGACACAGCTGATCGACGGAACCTACTCACGTCAGGATACCGAGATCTTCAGAGAGCTGTATAACTCACTTCTCGAGCCGAGCGGAAGCACACCGGCTGACCAGTACTTCATCCTCAAGGATTTCCGTTCCTACGAGGAGGCACAGAAGAAGGTCGAGGAGGCTTATCGCGATGAGAAGCGCTGGGCGAAGATGGCTATGACCCAGGTCGCAAAGGTCGGCAAGTTCTCATCAGACAGAACTATACAGGAGTATGTAGACGATATTTGGCATTTGGATAAGGTGGTTTTGGAGTGATCGAGTGATAAGCATTCGAAATAGTATATGAGAAAACAGGCTTGCATTTGCAGGCCTGTTTTTGTATAATGGTGTAGGTGGGCATGGGTACTGATTTATTTGGCGTTGGTTATCGGTGTTCTGATTGAGATGTATGCAGGCATTTTAGTATCGTAAGGGGGACACATGAGTATAAATATACGATCATCTTTTGACAGTTTCCGTGATCTGCGGGAGAGTGATTCATATTATGTTGACAAAACAGGCATTATAGAGGAGTATCTGCTGAAACACTTTGAGAAGGCAGTTCTTTTTGCGCGCCCCAGACGTTTTGGAAAGACGCTGACTATGACTATGTTTAGGGATTTCTTAGATGTTCGTCAGGATAGCCGGGATATTTTTGATGGACTGGAGATTATGAGTTATCCGGATGTTGTAGAGAAATATATGAACCGGTATCCGGTTGTGTTTATGTCCTTCAAAGAGGTGTTTGGGGATGATTATGAAAAAACATTTCGTAATCTCCAGATAGCTGTGGCGAATCTTTTTGATGAGTTTAGCGATTTGTTAAAAAGTGATAGGGTAAGTGATATTCATAAAGAATCATTTATACAATTACAGAAGAAAAAAGCTCAGGAAGAGGATACAGTTCAGGCGGTTGATCTACTGGCGAGGATGATGCATGATCATTATGGCAAACAGGTCTTTATCATCATAGATGAGTATGATGTTCCGATGGCTAAGGCACTTGGTAAGCCATACTATGATAAGGTTAGAAACATGGTTGAGCATATCCTCAGCTATGTATGCAAAACCAATGAACATGTCAAGGCGGTTATGCTGTCCGGGTGTTTATATACGGTAAAAAACAGCACATATACCGGCGTAAACAATATAATTCCAT
>JAFSTZ010000379.1 GCA_017445525.1 Eubacterium sp. | reverse complement strand
CGGGTACATACGCAAGGGATAAGGATGCATGTGTGGCGGTCATGATGCTCTGTGAGGTGGCTGCATATTACAAGTCAAAGGGCATGACCCTCTGGGATGGTATGCTGAGATTATACGAAGATATCGGCTACTACCGTGAGGGCTTAAAGACCATAACCATGAAGGGGATAACAGGCGCCGAAAAGATAAAAGAGCTTATGGAGAAGCTTAGAAATGATCCGCCTGCCGGGCTTGGAGGATTGAAGGTAACACAGGTAAGTGATTACCAGACCGGTGAGGCAAAGCTTAAGCTTCCGAAGTCAAACGTACTGTATTTCGATCTTGAAAATGACGCTTGGTGCTGTGCGAGACCTTCGGGAACGGAACCGAAGATCAAGTTTTATATCGGAGTCAAGGGCAGCTCGATAGAGGATGCGGACAGTATGCTTGACAGGATAGATAAGGATCTTATGGCGTTGGCGCAGACTGAGTAAACAGATATTACATATGAAATGGTGTATGTCAGGCTTTTCTGATGAAGGAACATCAGGGATGAGTTGTCAGGGCATCAGTTAAAGGATAATGGGAGATCAAGATGAGTATTATTTTTTTAGATCCTGTATTTAAACAGATGATATGGGGCGGGGACAGGCTAAGGACTGATTTTGGTTTTGATATACCGGGAGACGATACCGGAGAGTGCTGGGCTATCAGCGCACATCCAAACGGTGACTGCACGGTCAGCGGAGGGGAGTATGACGGTATGCGGTTAAGCGAGCTTTGGAGAGAGCACGGTGATCTCTTTGGCAGGGACAGAGATGCCCAAAGAGAGAGCGGCGAGGCATTTCCGCTTCTTACCAAGATAATAGATGCAAGAGATGATCTGAGTATACAGGTGCACCCCGATGATGTATATGCAAGGGAGCACGAGGGTGTACCTTACGGCAAAACGGAGTGCTGGTATATACTTGACGCTGATGAGGGAGCCGGTATCATCATAGGTCATCATGCAAGAACAAGAGAAGAGCTTGTAAGCATGATCGATGAGGACAGATGGAGTGAACTTATCAGGGAGATACCGGTGAAAAAAGGTGATTTTTTTCAGATACCTCCGGGAACTGTCCACGCCATAAAAAAAGGCACTATGATCCTCGAGACCCAGCAAAATTCGGATATCACATACAGACTGTATGACTATGGACGCCTGAGCGGCGGCAAGCCCCGTGAGCTTCATCTGAAACAGAGCAAGGATGTCATTCAGGTGCCTTATGTGCCGTTTGTTTCAGATGCTTCTCCTGTCGCCACGGCAAACCCGTGGTTTGAAGAGCTTGTTCATTGCGATCTTTATGTAGTGTGGCATGCAAGGGTCGGCTCAGACGGTGACGCGGGCATTAGTCCGGCAGCGGATGCAGCAGGCACCAGTGGCTGTCTGCTGAAGCAGGACAGAACCTTTATGCTCATATCAGTGATAGACGGTGAGGGTAATATCGGAGATACGCATATCAAAAAAGGTGACAGCTTTATACTGCCCGCAGACTTTGGAGAGGCTGAGATACGCGGAGATCTCGAGCTGATCATATCGGCTGAGAAGTGAGTGTGAGAAATGATTGAAATGTTTAATGAAAGTATGATGACCAATAAACATTCTTAAGAACCGGGTATTCCGAACCCATTTTCCATATTTTATCAAAGTCAAATCTCGCGAGACTCTTTCATGTTGCGGTTTGCACTTTTATAACATCCTTAGTCTGATATCTGCTTTGCTGTCTGTGCCCCATTCTCTGTCACTTGTAAATATACTCTATTTTCATTTTCAGATAATCTCTCAATATCTTCATCTGTATGAAATATAGCCTTTGGAGAACCATTCTTTTCAAGCTCATCTTGTATAGTCGGAACTCAGGTGGTTTTATCAATACTTTGCGTTGATATATGATACTATACCCTATCTTGTAGTGGAAATAAACAGAGAAAAATGGTATAATAATATCGTTGTGTTTATTTATCTTACAGGGAAACGCCGGCTAGAGACGAGGCTTTAAAAGCTGTGCTATCAGGTCAAGCATTCTGTCCGGTTATCAGGTGTCAGTAGTACTTGGGCGGATTAAGAGGGGTATTCATATGGGTTTATTGTCGTCAGCGGTTTCCGCTGTTTTAGGTCTTGGCTCATCCGGTGGGAAGGATCAAAAGGCCTGTCTGATAATCGAAAAAGAGGGTGGAGGCGATGTGACCTTCAACTGTCAGTTCAATCCGGAAGAATTCCATATCAATTCACGAGGAAAGTTTACCAAAGAAACCAGACAGGGAGAGGACTCTCCGATCGTTCAGTTTATGGGTGGATCGGTGTCTACTCTCGATCTTAAGCTGTATTTTGATACCAGTACGAGTTATGAGCTGGGTGGCAATATCCCTGTTCCGACGAAGAAAAAACCGGAGGATGTAAACTCTTATGTATCTGTGCTGATGGACCTGGTCAAGATACGCGGTAAGCTTCACCGGCCTCCTCTTGTTACTTTCTGTTGGGGGTCGGTAGAGGTTTCCGGTGTGGTGATAAACATCGATGCGCAGTATGTCGCATTTGAGCCGGACGGGATGCCGGTCAGGGCTGAAGTTACGATGCAGTTGATGACGATGGCTCTTGAGCCTATGGATGAGATGAAGCTCTCCCCGAAGGAGTCACCTGACAGAAGCAAAAGTATACTGCTTACCGAGGATTCGAGCTTGTGGGATATAGCAGAGAGGGAGTACGGAGATGCCGGTAAGTGGAGAGAGATAGCGGATGCCAACGATATCATGGATCCGCTTTGTGTACCCAGTGGCATAAGGCTCAGGGTGCCGGCTCTGAAGTGACGGGAGGTTTGTATGGCAGATCTGATGTCGGGCAGTTATACATACGAGTCCCTGGCAAAAAAATATGACAATTTCGTCATACCGATCATAAAGATCATGGTAGGTGGAAGTGATGTGGTGTCAAAGCAGACAATAGCTGTTTCTTCCGCAAAGATCACTTTGTCTGTCGAGGGTGCAGGTATGGCGGTCATAAAGCTTGCCGGCTTATATGACAGTAAAAATCATGCATTTGACAGCAGTGTAAAAAGATCGTTTAAGATCGGTACTGTAGTCGAGCTTCACCTCGGTTATGGCTCCAAGTCGATGATGATATTTAAGGGATATGTGGCGATGCTCGGAAGTGAGTTCGGAGAGAAATCCCCACGGATCGTAGTAACTCTGATGGATGCGAGACGCCTTATGATGACGGCGGGCGCAACATACTGTCTGCACGATGTCAAAAACTATTCCGATGCGGTCAGCAAGATACTGAATAAGTACTCGAAACTTTGCAGTGCGGTAGTTGAGGCGACATCCGACAATCTGACTGAGCCTGTATCACAGACGCAGAATGATTATCTTTTTATAGTCAATGATCTTATACTCCAGGGAAAGGTTGACAGGGAGTTTTTTATACTGGGAGATAAAGCATACTTTCGCGAGCCGCGTAAATCCAAAACACCGATCATCACGATGCAGTACGGACGTGAGCTGCTCGCACTGAAGGTGGAAGAAGAATACCGTGATCTCAAGGTAAATGTTTTTGGCAGTGATGAGGTCAAACAGGAGGCGGTAAACGGCTCTGCAAGTGTTAAGGCGGCCAATGGACAGACACCCGTGCTCTCACCGACACCTGAGCTGAATCTCGCCGATCCGACTGTGGACTCACAAAAAAAAGCTGCGGATCGCGCCAAGGTCTTAGCAGAGCATATACAGCAAAAAGCACAGACTGGACGAGGGATGTGCATCGGATTGCCGGAGATCGTACCGGGCAGATTTATCAAGGTGGAAAAGCTTGATTCAGATCTCGGTGACGGAACCTATTATCTGAAAAGCGTTGTCCATGAGTTTAACGGGGATCGTTATGTGACTATGTTTGATATCGAGGGATTCAAGTAGAGGAAGGATATATACATACATGAGTGTGTTCAATGATGTGGATATCAGAGTGCCGACCGAAAGGCAATACGGCGTTACGACGGGCATTGTCAAGGAGAACTATGACAAGGATCATCCCGGTATGGTAAAGGTTGAGTACATGCTTGGGGAGACCGGCAAAAATGTGACCAGCTGGATCCCGGTCATGTCGCCCTATGCATTATCCGATGCCGGTATCTACTTTCTGCCCGAGATCGAGGCGGAGGTAGTCATCACATTTATCATGGGAAACCGCAACCGCCCGGTGGTGATAGGTTCACTCTGGAACAACAAAAACAAGCTTCCGGAGCAGACCGTAGATGAGAAAAACTATGTTAAGCGCGTACGTACAAAGGCGGGGCACGATATCATCTTCAAAGAGGAGAAGGATAAAGAATCTATCGAGGTACATACTCCCAAGGAGATGAAGATACGGATCGACGATGAAAAGGATACCGTTGTGATCGAGGACAAGGAAGCAAAAAACGGTATCGAGATGAAGATGAAGGATGGAGAGATCCGGATATTCTGTGAAAAAAAGATGACGCTTGAGGTTGGTAAAAAAGCGATGATCACGATGGACGGAAAGACTGTTGAGATCAAGGGTGATGATATCAAAGAGGATGCTACAAAGTCTGTTGACATGAAGGGACAGACGGTCAAGATGAAAGGTGGGCAGACCTCCATAGAAGGCACCAGTTCGCTCGATGTGAAGTCAAGCGGTATGACCAATGTTAAAGGTTCCATGGTGAAGATAAACTGATATATGGAGTGAGGCGACATGCGTGGTTTGAGGCTGTGCATGGGCAGTTCCGAGCAGTAACAGGCATAAGAGGTGATCGGCATGGAGAGAGATAATTCCAAGGCATTTTTAGGAGTCGGTTTCAAGTTTCCCGTACAGGTGGATGAGAACACCGGCAGGATGAAGACATCCTCATACGAGGAGGATATCCGTGAGGCGATAAAGATCATCCTGTCCACAAGACCCGGGGAGCGGCTCAGAAACCCGAAGTTCGGATGTGGCATTTATAAATATACGTTTGAGACGATGGACTACACGACACTTTCCATGATGCAGCGTGATGTGTATGACGCACTGGTTTTGTGGGAGCCGCGCATCGAAAACATAGACGTGCATCTGGAGCCTGACCCGGAGGAGGGACGTATTGATATAAATATTTCCTATCTCGTACGTTCGACCAATAATCCGTTTAATATGGTTTACCCGTTCTATATCAGTGAAGGTTTTGGAGGTTAAGGATGGCAGCAGACACTTTGACAGAGATCGAATCGCTGATCAGCGATCGTTCACAGAGCTATACACCGGAGTGGCGTTTTGACACAGACGACCCGGATATCGGCTCTGCTCTTGCCATAGTCTATGCCCGCATGATGGAGCAGACTGTAAAAAAGCTTACGAGGATCCCGTTTAAAAACCGGGTAGTCTTTTTGAATTCTCTCGGAGCAGATCTGCTTCCCGCAGTGCCGAGTGAAGGTTTTGTTTCCATGACTCTCGTAAACGAAGATGTAAGCTCCGTAAATGTTCCAACTAAAACAGCCGTGATAGCGGAGAGTGCTGACTCACCTGACGGCATGGTTGTTTTTGAGACAACTGATGCCATGTGTGCAACTCCCGCAGTTATACATGATATCATATCCGTTGACGGTACTACCGACAGGATAGAGATACTGTACGATATGGATAAGGATGAGGAGATAAAGCCGTTTATACCATTTGGCAGTGAAGGCGTCAACGTACAAAAACATGAGTTTTATTTTTCGCAGGACACTGTTTTGTATATAAATAAAACGGCGGATATTGAGCTTGTTTTTACTGCGACGGGCGGAGGCAGCCTGTCTCAGGATGAGCTTGTATATCTGGCGGATCCGTCCCGGGTTGTATATGAGTACGCTTCCGGAGAGGATGATACATGGGAGAGGATACGCTTTACAGAGGCACCTTACGGATATATCCATCTGCGCAAGGAGGAGGATCAGCCACCATTTTTCAGGACTGAGATAAATGGAAAAGAAAGCTACTGGATCCGTATGAGGCTGGCCGGTGACAGAGCGTCAAAGAAGATAGAGCTTGGCAGCATATCAATATCTGCACGCTGCAGGGAGATGCTTCCGGACTCGATCATCAGTCCCGAGGGAGAGTGTAGTTTAAGACGCATGCTTCCTTTCGGAGAGAGACTTGCGCTCTATGATGAGGTTTATATCGGTTCTGAGGAAGTGCTCAGCAAGAGAGGAGCATCTGTTACACTTTCATTTAGAGTGGACTTTGCCAGAGCACCACTTGATACATCCGAGCGCACACCGTTTAACTGGGAATGGGTTATGCGACGGAGCGACTTCAAGCAGGACATCGAGTTTGACGTAACTATCGAGTCTGTTATCTGGGAGTATTACAACGGAGCAGGATGGACCAGGCTGTTTCCTGACAGTTCATACAGCCGCATCTTCTCTGTACCTGATGATGTCAGCGGGCAGTTCCAGGTTTTGAAGTTTACAGTGCCTGAGGATATGGAAAGAGCGCTGATCGGAGCTCAGGAAACATTTTTCATACGTGCACGCATACTCAAGATAAATAATCTCTACAAGCAACTTGGAAACTATGTTTTGCCCGTGGTGGAGAACATCGGACTGAAGTACGTTTATTCATCCGGGAAAAAAGCTCAGTCCTACAGGATGATAAATAACCTTGAGGAGCACGAACGCGGTGAGGAAGAAACTGAGTCGATCTGCCCGTTTTTGTCACTTACCTCAAAGAAAAGGATGTGTTATTTCGGATTTGATACACCGCCGAAAGGCAGTCCGATAAAGATGCTTTTTGATATGACCGGAACCGGAAATCACGTAGGCGGACGTATAGGATGGGAATATTTATCCGGAAAGGGATTTCGCAATCTGAATCCGGTGGACGAGACGGAGAATCTGACCAAAACAGGTCTGCTGACTTTCACCGGCGGGGATATGGAAAAGACAACTCTTTTCGGAAAAGAGCGCTACTGGCTTCGTCTGGTAGATGTTGATGATATGTATCGCAGTGTCAGTCGCGAGACTGCTCCCACGATCCGCTCGATCCATATGAATACGACAAAGGCTATCCAGGTTACGGGGAGACGCACCGAGTACTTCCGTATGGAGATATATGAGAAGGATAAAAGCTTTGATCTGTTGGATCGGAATATCTACAGGATCCATGTGGATGTTGACGAGTCTGGTATGCTTGATGAAAGTGAAGAGGACGAGCTTAAGCGTCGGGGGTTACTGGAGGAGGAGTATGCCGACGATGGAACACTTATACATCTCTGGGTACGCTGGAAGCAGGTTCCTGATTTTTATCTTTCGGAGAAAAATGACCGCCACTATGTAGTCCATGCTCTGGAGGGAAGTTTCCTGTTTGGAGATGGGATGCATGGCAGGATACCTTCGCCGTCAGCGGAGCCCAATATCAGGGTGAGATATCAGACGGCGGGCGGAGATTACACCAATCTTTTGCCGGAAGCGATCACCCACTCGGAGTATTCTCTTGGGTACGTCAACAGGATATACAATCCTCTGCCGATGACGGGAGGAAGCGATGCCGAGATGCTGGGCGAGGGAGTATCCCGCAACAGCAGGGCTATCAGACATCAGCGGAGAGCCGTCGTGGCAAGCGACTACGAAGCGCTGGCCAGGGAGAGTTCAAGGGATATCAGTATGGTTCGCTGCTTTACCGGTTATGACGAGGACGGCGAGGAGTTGAGCGGAGCGGTGACACTTGTGGTTCTCGGACGCAGCTTCGGGAGCAGGTCGGCCGGCTTTGGAGATCTGAAGGAGCGCATCATCTCATATATGCGGGATAAGATCAGTCCTCTGCTCATTCCGGGGCGCAGGTTCTTTGTTACGGAGCCCGCATTTGTCGAGGTTCGTCTCTATCTGGAGCTTACGGTTGAGAGCTACGAGCTGGTATTTGATGTAAGGGAAAAACTGCTTGAGCGTCTGGCGGAGATCATCACTCCGAAGAAGAGACCGGACGGACCCGGCTTTGAGATCGGGGAGTTTCCGGGGATGATGCAGCTGCAGAATGCTATAAATGATATCGACGGCATAGTATTTATCCGGAAACTGGTGATGAATACCTATGTTGCCGGAGCAGACGATGATGTCGAGATAGATGTGGAGACGATGAAACGCCGCCGCTACATACTTCCTGTAAACGGCGAGCATGAGATAGTGATCGATGCTAACAAATAAGGAATGGTGGAACTATGTTACCTGTACCCAAGCTTGATGATCAGGATTATTATGAGATACTCGATCTCGCTATAAACACGGTTGTCAGCCATTATCCGGCCTGGACGGATTTCAATGACCATGATCCCGGTATCACGATGCTGGAGCTCTTTGCTACGGTCAAAGAGAGCGAGCAGTATTTTATCGACAGGATCAGTCGTGAAAACCGTGTTAAATACCTCAAGCTGATGGGGATCAGGCGTCGTCCCAAGCAGCCTGCCAAAACACTTGTCGGGATGAAGGTAAACGAAGAGTGTGAGTTGATGAAGGGGCACAAGCTGGATGCCGGCGGGGTCTGCTTTGAGACCGTGACTGGAAGCTATATGACCACATATGATGTGGCTATGTGTATGGCGATGCGCGGTGATGAGCTGCTGGATCAGGTGACGACCGGACAGATGGAGTTCGGTGGTCAGGCACATTTTTATATGTTCGGCGCAAAGCCCGACAAGGGAGATGCATGCTATATCAGCTTCGGAGAGCAGCCGCCGTTTGGCGATCCTCTGCAGTTTTATATCCGTGTTTCGGAAGACTATCCGGTGACCAGGAATCCCCTGGGTGATTTTGATTTTGCTTCACCGGTAGGGCTTCGCTGGGAATACTATACGGCACAGGGATGGACAGAGATGGAGATCATGTCCGATGAGACCTGTGGACTGTTGTTTGACGGATTTGTCACCGCCCGTTACGAGGATCCCATCGTAGAGACGACGATCGCCGGGCAGAAAGCATATTATATCCGTATCGTGCTGGAGGAGGGAGGCTATGAGGCGCCACCTATCCTGGAGGGGATCAGTATAAATATATGCGAGGCGATCCAAAAGGATACACTTGTAGAATACAGGATTTTCCCGA
The DNA here is from genome assembly GCA_017445525.1 of Eubacterium sp. Lineage (GTDB taxonomy): Bacteria > Bacillota > Clostridia > Lachnospirales > Lachnospiraceae > Eubacterium_F. The sequence continues at coordinate 10,991 of JAFSTZ010000379.1, read as the reverse complement.
CGGATTCCAATACAGTATACATGGATACCGAGCTTTCGGCGCTTGGGCGAAGTGAGGTCTATCTGGAGAGAAACGGTCTGTGGTATCCGGCGGAGCAGTATGAAAAGGGGATGCTTGAGGTTACTGCCAGAGTTTACTGCACCATAGAGGATCCCGAGTTTGAGAACTCGGACAGGATACTGGTGATAAACAGGGATCTTTCATTTCTCCACAGGAGTAGAATAGGGATCGGCAACGGTTTTCCGGGTCAGAGGATAGAGTTGGAGGATGCCGAGGTTATGGAGGAGCCGTTTGCGGTTCTGATAGGCGAGGCCGAGGAAGAGGATGCATACAGACTGTGGGAAAGAGTTGAGGATTTTGAGGGCTCGGGGCCCGAGGACAGGCACTTTGTCATAGACAGTGAAAGAGGCGAGTTGATATTTGGTGACTGCATACACGGTATGGCACCGGAGGGTGAGATACTGACGGCGGCATATGTCAGGACCAAGGGCAGCGGTGGCAACATCCGTGCCGGGAAGATCGACAGATTTGTCACGGATACTGCGACGCCTGTCATGTTGACGAATATCACCGAGGGTATAAACGGGATGGATGAGGAGACTCTTGATGAGAGCTTCTTACGTGCCGCACAGAGTATACGACGCCCTGACTGCGCAGTGACTGCCGCGGATTATGAGCGGTATGTAAAGAACACACCGGGACTTATGATCGAGAGCTGTAAGGTACTGGATATAGAGGAACTGCTGCGATCGGAGAAGCAGATAGACGACAATACCGTTTACATGGTTATCGAACCTTATGGATACGAGCCGGGTAGCAGTATAAATGCCTGCTATGAAGCAAATATCCGCGCCTGGATGGAGAAGTTCCGTATGGTGGGGACTTCAGTGAAGTTTTTCTTCCCTGAGTACATCGAGGTGGAGGTATATGCGGAGCTTGTTGTAAAGCCGCAGTATCGCAATATAGAAAACCGTGTCAGAGAGACCGTGGAAGAGTACTTTGAGAGATTCCACGGGCAGTTCGGTCATCCGGTGATACTCAGCCGGCTTTTCGGTTATATGGATCGGCAGGAGTACGTGTTTGGGATCAGGGCATTATCGATGGATGCCAGAGGACACGGAACAAGGCGGACGCGTGAGGGAGATATATTATTGCCGCCGCAGGGCACTGTAGTGTTAAAGAGTGTGAAGACCTTCCTGACTATAGGATAAACAGGAGTGATATGGTATGGCGTTTCAGGAATTAAAGTATTTTATATTCAATAAAGATTCCGACTATCATCGCGGGTTCATACAAAACATGGTGGTTGAGAACGGCGGTATCCGACCTGAGACCGGCTCGTCGCAAAAGGGGATATTTATATCACGCGTGCTTGATACGGGAACCGAGGGGATGGATTGGCACCGGCTTCGACTGCGTGGCGGAGAGAAAGAAAAAAGCTCCTTCCGTATCTCTATCTATGCGACGGATGAGAGGGTGATGGAGTACAGGGGCGGATCGATCGATATGGGTGTATTTTTAAAGAACATCGATATCGATATTGAGACCAAGATGAGAGAGATGGAGCCGTGGTTGCAGAAGAGGATCGTCGGACAGCGTGACGTCCTGCTGCATGATGTGACCGGACGGTATATGGTCATGATCTTTGAGGTCTATTGGCAGTATGAGATGGAAGGGTTGTATGATATACAGGTATTCTTTCCCAGGCAATCATGGATGGAGCTTCTTCCGGAGGTGTACTTCAGGGAGGACACAGGCGGTTTTCTCGAACGTTATCTGGGTATCTTCCAGACGATGCACGAGGATCTGAAGGAAGAAGTGGTAGATATCAACAGAAAGTTTGATATCAGGCTGGCGGATGGCGAGACGCTGTCGGAGCTTGCCGGATGGCTGGATGTTCAGGATAGTTATATATGGTCCCGGGATCAGTTGAGAGTATTTTTAAGCCAGGCGGTATCGCTTTTTAAACGACGGGGAACTAAGGATGGCATATCTGATATCGTAGAGTTGTTTTCGGGAGTGGCGCCGTATATAGTAGAGCAGCATCAGGTCCGGGCGTTTAGAAAGGATCGAAAGAAATATGAGGAGATGCAGCGACTGTACGGAAGGGATGAGAACTTTTTCACGGTTCTGTTTCCCGAGAAGCTGGTCGAGACGCCGGCCAAGAGAAAGGCGTTGATACGGCTGATCGAAAACGCCAAGCCGGCGAATATGAACTGGCAGCTTGTTCTGTTCAAGTCATATATGTTTGTCGGTTCCTATACCTATGTTGGAGTAAATACAGTGCTGGGGCACTACACCGGTTTGTCTCTTGACGGACATGCGGCACTGGCTTTTTCGGTTTTAGATGATATAAATAAGGAGGATGAACAGTGAAGAATTCAAACTATTTCCCTTTTGAGAGGAACCGCTATTTTTACGGAAAGCTTTTGTCCGTTGATGATTTTGAACTGGAGCAGAAATACTTCAATGACAAGAGGAGGCTTATCAACAGATTTCTCTTTGGACCGGGTATCGTATCGGGTCTTTGCGTGGTTGAGGTTGATGAGCAGACTATCTCGCTGGAAACAGGTTTTGCACTGGATACATGGGGACGTGAGATCATCGTGGACGAGCCGGTGCTCAAAAAGCTTTCACTTATAGATGGTTATGAGCATTGTCGCAAGGAAGAGGCCGATCTGGTTTATCTTTGTCTGGAATACGACGAAAAGGAGACGGATCAGGTACACAATATCGCCGGACAGATCACGGCAAACAACGAGGGCGGAGACAAATCCTTCTCGCGCATCCGCGAGGGATATCATATGTATCTGACGGAGAATGAACCGGATGAGAAGGAAAAGATGGAACTCTCCGGCAGAGGTATGTATCAGAACTCCGTGGTAGTATATCAGGAGGGTGATATACGTATCACACAGATCATACCGAAGTTTATCCGTGCGGGTCAGGATGATGATATCGTGATCCGAGTTGAGAACAGAGGAAGGGCTACACTTTCATTCTCCTATGAACTGGTCTTGAATAACATACTGACGGAAGAGGGACTGGCCAAGGTGGCAGTGTCCTTTGACGAGGAGCTGTATGAGAGAACCGGTGTGTATGAGCTGCGCTATCCGGTTCATGCTCCTCAGGTAAGAGATGAGCTGGGAACCATCACTCTGGATCCGGATGGAGTGAAGCTCACTCTGTCGGGTGATGTGGTGAAGGCAAAGATGAGCGGCAAACTTGAAACTACAATAGTAGACTGCGATATAGATAAGGCTGTCAGAGACAGTTATTATAAAAGACCTATCGAGGATGTTGCTTCGACCGGTTATCACAGTCCGATATATCTGGCTGCTATCCGTCTGGTATTTGCTTCGGATACATATATCATCGAGTCGGTGGAGAACAGCCCCTTCAGACAGTTTGTGACCAACCAGATGCTGGACGCGGTTATGCAGAATATCGAACCAAAGAACAGAGCCGTTCACGGTGTGGGAGATGATCAGACTGAGAAGAAGACTCAGACTGTCACGTCGGACAGCGTGTCCATACGACAGGGTATCGTGGAGGTTCCCATCAAGGGCGGCGGATCTCGCGGTGACAGATTTTTCTCTCCCGACATCATTCACGGTCTGGGATTGGGAGCAGTCACTATCGTTCTCGGGATCGAGCGTCCGTCCGGCGGTGTGGTATTTGGAGCTGCTGATGTGTTCAATGAGAATGAGGATGCGGGTATCGATGTCGAGCTGGCAGCTCGCTTAAATGAGGATGACGGAACATTCGTTATCGGTGCAAAGCTTCTGTCGAGTGTCAAGGGCGGTAAGGTCAAGGTTCACTGGACCGCCATCAGAGACAATCGCAGCGCTGCACCGAAAGACAGCGAGAAGCGCATATTTATCAAGCCGAACATCCTGGAACTCACCGTGCGTGAGTCCTACAGGCTGGAGGCTGTCTGTGAGAATATGGTTGAAAAGGAAGTACACTGGAGCGTCAAGGATGAAGGCGGCTATATAGATGATTCAGGTCTGTATACGGCTTCAGGCGAGCCAGGAGTATATGAGGTTGTTGCTTCGAGTGTAGCATATCCTGAGATAAGAGCATCGATTTTTGTGGTAGTCAGAGAGGAATAAGGGATGGTCATCGAAACCCTTGAAAAGAAATATACCGTCCTGCGTAATCTCTATGCGGGTGATCATACGGACCGGTTCGTCTGTCAGGATGAGACAACGCACCGTGTCTATCTGATGATCCGTGTCCGTGAGAGAGACTGGATCGTAAAGACTCTGGGATTTCTGACGGATCAGGTTAACAACAGAGAGTTTGCGGATATGGTCTCCTGCTTTTTCAGCGGGGAGAGTTTGTATATCGTGATGAGGCATTCTGAGGGCGTCAGTCTGACTGAAAAGCTGGACGATGAGGTATGTACTCTCACCGAGAGGATCGCGGTCGGAAGGAGTATCCTGGATCAGCTTTTGTTGCAGCGCATGCCCGAGTACTTTATGAGGGATTGTCTGGACGCTGACAGGATATTGCTCAGTCATAGTCTGCAGGTCGGATTTACATATGAGCTAAAGGACATCGTTGATTACGGAGCAGTATCTTTTAAGGATGTTCAGAAGCGTATAGCTTCGATCTGGAAGATCCTGTTTGCACATGAGCTCAAGATAAAAACACTTGCCGGTGTGCAGAAGTTTATCGACAATCTGAACGAGGGTGTTTACGCCGATCTGATGTCGGTTTATAAGGCTTATGATGAGGTCTGCAAAAAGATCGCCGGTATGTCTGATGACGATCTGAAAAAGCCGAAAACAAAAGCATTTATCATATGGGAAAAGTTCAAGAGAATATGGCCGTATATCAAAAGGATCATAGCGCTTGCTCTGCTGGTTGCAGCGCTGGTCTATCTGGTATTGACCATCAAAAACTTATGGAACACGGGAACTGAGGAAAAGATATTTGACTATATAGGAACGTTGACTATCAGGTAAAGGAAGATACAGGATGAATTCGTTTGGAGATATAGGCGGTATAATCATACGGTTTGTAACGAAGATGGGGCGTATCATCGCTGCACCGTTTATTATGCTGTGGCGCAAGATCATACGTCTGTTCAGTCCTAACTCCATCATGAGCCGGATGTCCGAGGATATCCGCGGCGAGGTAAAGGATGTAGCAACCAGACCGAAATCCTTGGATCAGTATTTTATTATAGGCAAAAAATATGTAGCAAAAAAACTGGTATTTGTTTTGGTTATCATATTGATACTATTGATGGTATTATTTTTCTCTACTATATGGCCGTGGATGGTCTCCAAGTTTTTCACCAAAACCTTTGTGATAAACTCTGACACCATGAAGGGTTACAGTGGAAAGGTCATACTGCTTGACAGAGAGACCGAGGAAGTCAAGCTTTTTGAAGGAGTGATGGACGAGGGAAGGATCACCGGTCCCGGTACTCTGTATAACTACTCCGGAGATCTTGTGTATCAGGGTGATTTTCAGATGGAGATGTACGAGGGCAACGGACAACTCTATTATTCCAACGGACAGACCTGCTACAAAGGAACGTTTTCCGCTAACCAGTATGACGGGAAAGGAACGCTCTACAATACGGATGGCAGGGTAAAGTATGACGGGGATTTTTCTAAGGGATTATATGAGGGCTCGGGCACGCTTTACTATCCTTCCGGCAGGATATGTTACAGAGGCGGGTTTAAAAAATGTCTCTATGACGGTACCGGTGAGTACTACAATGAAAAGGGATTTTTAGTATATCGCGGAAGCTTTGTTGCGGGTCAGTATGACGGCAACGGAACTCTATACGAGGTGACCGGAGAGCCCAAGTATGTCGGTAGTTTTTCTGCAGGAAAAATGAACGGACAGGGAACGCTATATGAGGACGGAGAGGTGGTTTATACCGGAACCTTTACCGATGATGTCCAGGATATCGGAAGCACCACGCAGTATGACGATGAGGGCAGGATCTCATATATAGGTGGTATCAAGGATAACAAATACGAGGGAGAAGGAAAGCTCCTCAAGGATGGAAAGATTGTTTATAAAGGCGGTTTTTCGGCAGGAAAGTATGAGGGCAGCGGTGAGCTGTACAAGAACAGGGTTCTAGTGTATAAGGGCGACTTTAAAGCCGGCAAATATGACGGAGACGGAGTCCTGTACAAAAACGGAAAAAAGAGATATAAGGGACAGTTTTCAAAGGGTAAATATAACGGAAAAGGAAAGCTGTTTTCCAACGGAAAAAAGATCTACGTAGGAGATTTTGCAGACGGAAAAAGAGAAGGCTCCGGCAAGGCATATGATAACGGTATACTTATCTATGACGGGGCGTTTGTGGCGAACCTCTATGAAGGAAAAGGTAAGCAGTTTTCGACCACGGACGGCGGACTGATGTATGACGGTGATTTCTATCAGGGATTGTACGAGGGGAGCGGAAAGCTCTACAATCCTACCACCGGTATTCTGCTCTATGACGGGCAGTTTCATCTGAATGTCTATGAGGGACAGGGCAAGGAGTACAATACCCAGGGAATACTGCTCTACGAGGGAGGTTTTCTGAAGGGACTGTACAGTGGTGACGGCAAGCTCTATGATACCAAAACCGGTATGGTCATGGTTGAGGGATCGTTTGCAAACGGAGAACTTGTAACCGAAAAACCGAATGCGGATAACGCAGGCGGTGACGGCGATGGCTCCGGAGGAGATGATGACGGAGACGATACCGTACATGATGACGGCTCCGGAGGAAAGGGCAATAACAGATGATTCATCGTATAAGTCAACACCGGATAGGAGGCTGAAACATGGGATTTAGCATGATAACCGAGGTCGGAGAGCAGCTGGTTGAGGTGCTTCGTGACGCACTGGTTCCCGACGTGATCGCGCATACAGGTTCCATCGGACTCTGTTCGCCTGATGATCATGGAGATTATACTCTGGGTATTTATCTGTATGATATCAATCCTGATGATGATGTACCCTCATCCGGCATGGTAAACACGGGACTTGATACACAGAGCTTTCCTTCGACATTTCTCACGCTTGATTATATGATAACAGCCTACTCGTCAAGTGATCTGAAGTTTCGCGCGGGGGAGGAGCAAAAGATCCTCGGGCGTGTGGTACAGGCTTTGGGGGACAAGAGGATCCTGCCGTTTGCAGTGCTCGGTATAGGCTCGTCTGCCAACGCCAAGATAGAGATGTTGAAGCTTGAGCGCGAGGAAAAGATGCGCATGTGGACCTTCCCGGAGACTCCGTATAAGCTGTCGCTTTTTTATCGGGTACATCCTGTGGAGATCACATCGACGAGAGTCAACTCCATAGTACGTGTACGTGATATAAATATGCTGGTGGACGAGGACAGGGTTCTCTACGAAACATCTCTGGTAGTACTTCCCATAGATGACTTCACCGGAAGACCTGTCACCGGCAGCGCGGTATCGATACAGCTTGAGGGCGAGAAGCCGGCTGTGGTAAAGGATGACGGTTACAGGATATTTACCAATGTTAAAAATCGTAAACCGGTTTTGATAAGTATGGGCGGTTTATATGAGCCTGTCAGGATCGAAACGGATCTGGATGCGAGAGATCCGGAGGAGATCATGGTTCTGCGCCTGATGCCGGGACGGGCTTATCCACTTCCCGACGGGATGACATCGGTTGTGATAGGAACCGGACCCAAAAGATATCTGCAGCTCTGGACTCCGGAGGGAAAGACATTTAAGCTTTCAAGGGACTATAAACCCGAAGACGGAAGAGAGATGTCTTTGTACAATCCTGATGATGAGTCGGTAGAGGGCAAAAGCTTTTTGATCAGGTCGGAAAAAAGCGAGGAGCTGTTGCAGGTAACATCCAGACAGAATAAAAAAGTGATGATGGGGGTGGCTTTATCAGGAACATACAGCAAGACGGATACCACTCTCTGGCCGGTGAGCGAGGTATGGGCAGATGATAACGGTGACTGCACACTGCCTTTGCAGGTGCCTTATGATATGGAACCGGGAACAGAGATAACGGTCTGCTATAAAGATGATGATGGAAAGTCGGGAGAGTTTACGGTAACTGTCGGGAAGAAAAACAGGATCATGCTTACAGACTGATCGGGATATAGTAATAAAACAGGACTGATACAGGCCGGATGTTGGAGGAAGATAAATGGGAATGTGTGTATGCGGCGGTGCTATGCTGCAATGTACCTTTGGGATGGCGCCATCCATGTTAAATGTTTTACCGGATAAAAAGACTGTCAATAATATGCCTGTTGCAACCATAGACTGCAACAAGCCGATGGTAAATATACTGCCGTTCGGAACATGCTCGGCACCGACCAATCCGGCGGTGATCGCAGCCCTCGGTTCGCCCGTGCCGTGTGTCCCGCTCATCCCGGCGCCCTGGGTGCCCGGCAGCCCGACAGTGCTTGTGGGAGGTCAGCCGGCGCTCAATCAGACATCAAAGCTGATGTGTGCTTATGCCGGAGTGATATCAGTGACGAATCCGGGTTGTACCAACATACAGATACCGTGAATAGTAACTATAAATATAATCTTTTAGGAGAAAAATATGCAGTTTTGGGATTGGATGATCATAGCCGGATCTTTGGTTTTACTTCTGGTGATAATAGCGATCGTTATGTATGCTTTGGGAAAGCGTAAAGGGATACAACTTGGTTACGCCGAGCCGATGAAGCGTAAAAATGATGAAGAGCACATCAGGCAGTATATAGAGACTCTCAGACCTTTTCTGCCGCTGCGTATGCTGGGGGACTTAAAGATCATCGAGAGAGAGATCCCGCCCGACAAGCTCTGTGATCAGAGAGCGGATGTTACGGCAACTGTTATGTGCGGAGGACATCCTGTAACAGGGTCAATTGTAACAGAGCATTCAACCGATGAGATCTATGATGAGATCAATAAAACCCTAAATGTTGTCTTCCCTGCTATAGCAGATAATCACGGATCACTTGAGGTGGTCAAGGATGGTCTGTTCAGAGTTTTGTTTTTAGAGGAGCCTGAAAGCGCACTTCGCTCGGCGATACTTGCCATGGATACATTGAAAGATCAGTCCATATCATTTGGTCTGACATATGGGCTTTTGTCTGTAGGTATCGTGGGTAACCAGAATCGTATGCAGATCATCACTCTGTCATCAAGTGCCATGGTTGGTGAGATGCTTCGCGCGAAAGCTGATGAGTACTATGCCAACATCCTTTCGACCGGAGAATATGTCAAACAGATCAGAGAGTTTGACAAGAAGTTTAATTCCAGGTTTTTGGGAATCCTGTATTACAATGACTCGGATCAGACGGATGAGATATATGATATCTTTGACGGCGATCCGGTGGAACGCAGAAATCGCAAGAGAAAAACAAAGATGCTTTTTGAAAAAGGAGTCCGCTTATATACGGAGCGCCGGTTTGCCGAATCAAGAGGGTATTTTATCGAGGTGTTAAAGGCTGATCACGAGGATGCGGCAGCGAGACATTATCTGTTTTTGTGTGATACCTATCAGAAACTCGACTCGGAAAAAGCAAAGGAAGTCGATATCTGTTTATTGAATCTGTGATGAAGGAGCAGTTGTATGAAGTCGATTTACAAGCAGATACTTTTTGTCAGTATCGGGATCATCATGATGTTCAGTCTGATAACTGTTCTTGCTGTGTTTTTTCAGATAAATGATTTCGAGAGTGGATTAAAGGACGGCGGCGAGAGGATACAGGAAGAAGTAAAAGATCATTCACAAAGGCTGTTAGAAAGGATCGAGGACGAACTGGGGTCGGAAAACGGCACCATGAATTCAGATGGCATCATGGATTCTTCGAAACAGGAGCTTGACAGGTTTGTTTCTGATGTAGATGACATCATAGATTCCGCTACGGAAAGTGTTGATGAGCTGTATTTTCGCAGTGCCAAGTATCTGTTGATCGCTCTGGTCATAGTTATCATATTGACGAATCTGTTGATATGGTTTTTGGCAAAGCGTATAGTTAAACCTATCAAGGAACTGATGACACAGGTGAGAGCCGTGGGAGAAGGCGACCTTGAGATGACGATCCATGTTGATACGAAAAATGAGATCGGAAAACTTGCTGAAGAGTTTGATCATATGACTAAACAGGTCAAGATAAATACTGATCAAAAACAACAGACCATGGTGGCACAGGAACGCATGAACGCAGAGTATACATTTGTCAATAAGCTGCGTGGCGAGTTGTTGCCGGATAATGTTTATTCCGGTAAAAACTATCAGTTGTATGCATTGCTCAGGGATTTCAAGGGAGCAGGCGGTTGCTTCTATGACTATTTTTCTCCATCCAAGAATCACATCGCACTTGTTGTCGGAGATACATCAAGTGCCGGTGTTTCATCAACGATGCTACTGCTGCTTGCTAAAACATATATAGATGTATTCAGTCGTATGGGGTATACTCCGGCCGGAGTTTTGGCGGAGACCAACAATCATCTCAGCAGAAACAATGATACAGCTTTTACTATAAATATTTTGTTGTGTATCATCGATCTTGAAGCCGGTCAGATGTCGTATGTCTGCGCCGGATCCGAACCGCTGCTGTGGAAGCATGCCGGCGAGGAGTTTACATTTTTGGATCAGGGCGACTGTCTTCCTATCGGGCATATGGAGAACATACCTTATAGGTCCGGATCCATACGTCTTGCACAGGGTGATACGCTGGTTCTTTATACACGAGGACTTTCCGAGGCTGTTGACGAGAAAGGGAACAGGTTCACCGGTGAGGAACTGGCACTGTCGCTGAATCGTATAGTTACGGAGCAAGTCGATTGCGAGGGTATCGCCTGCTCTCTGATGGAAGAGGTTGAGGAGTTTATAGGAGAAACCGAGCAGAGACTTGAGAGAACAGTGATCACGTTCAGGTATCTGGGGTAGTGGGACAGGGTAACTATTCACGCCTTAGAGCAACGGTCGGAATCTATGATTCCGGGCACCGTGCCTATCCGTAGCGAAGCGTAGGTGTCACT
>JAFSTZ010000378.1 GCA_017445525.1 Eubacterium sp. | reverse complement strand
TGATGATGACATCTTTTACCAGGATAATTGTGGTGCTTCATTTTGTTCGTACGGCTTTGGGAACTCAGACCTCGCCTCCAAACCAGGTATTGATAGGGTTGGCGCTGTTTTTGACATTGTTTATCATGTCGCCCATCATGGGTCAGATAAATACCGACGCCATCCAGCCGTTTGATGCCGGCGAGATTACCCAGGAGGAGGCCATCGAAAGAGGCCTTGCACCACTCAGAACATTTATGTTTGAGCAGACAAACAGGAAAGACATACAGCTTTTTTTGGAAATACAGGAACAGGAAAATGACGTTTCGGTAGAAAATATAGACGATATCCCTACGACGGTGCTTATACCCGCATTTATCATAAGCGAGCTTCGGGCAGCGTTTATCATGGGATTTTTGCTGTATCTGCCGTTTATTGTTATAGATATGGTCGTGTCTTCGACGCTCATGTCGATGGGTATGATGATGCCGCCTACGACGATATCCATGCCGTTCAAGCTGCTGCTTTTTATACTGGCTGACGGCTGGGATCTGTTGATAGGACAGGTCGTGAAGACGTTCTACGCTTAAGTAAGGGGAAGCTATGATAACTGATGCAGATATACTTGATATAGCAAGAGATGTGATTTTTACGGTGATAAAGTGCTCTATGCCGCTTTTGTTGGTTTCACTTATTGTCGGACTGGTCATCAGTGTTTTTCAGACCATTACATCCATACAGGAGCAGACGCTTACATTTGTTCCCAAGCTTTTGGCGATATTTTTGGTGCTGCTGCTGCTTGGCGGGTGGATCATGGACAACTGTGTGGATCTGTTTGTGGAGATGTGTGAATCCTTTGCCAGATATGTTTAGGCGGTGATGAGTATATATGGATTTTACCGTAGAGAACTTAGAGTATTATATGCTGGTTGTAGTAAGGCTGGCCGGGTTTATAGGTACAGCTCCGTTGTTCAGCATGAACAGTATTTCAGTCCAGATGAAGGTTGGAATAAGTATTATGCTTGCAGCAATAGTTATTCCGTTGACGCCTGTTGTCCCGCTTGAGTATTCCGGGATTGTCGGTTATTCCGTCCTTATCCTGAAAGAGGCGGTAGTAGGCATGATCCTAGGGTTTATGTGTATGGGTTGTACCTATATCATGAACTTTGCAGGCCAGCTGATGGATATCGATATGGGATTATCCATGGCGTCGACTTTTGATCCGATAAACCATACTCAGGTTACCATCACCGGTCTTATTTATAATACGCTGTTTTTGCTGACGATGGTCACAACAAATATGCATTACTATTTGATACGTGCGATAGTTGACAGCTTTAAATATTTTAATATCGGTCAGGAAGTATTCCCGAGACAGATGGTTGAGGTTGGGATTGAGTTTATAGTGAACTTTTTCCTTATTGCATTCAGGATCACTTTGCCTATATTCTGCTCTATGTTTTTGATAAATATAATACTGGGAATATTGGCCAGGATCGCACCGCAGATGAACATGTTTGTTGTAGGTATGCAGTTGAAACTGATAGTCGGTTTCTTCGTTCTTTATCTTCTGGTGCAGACACTTCCGACCGTGTCGGATTTTGTATATACAGAGATGAAACAAGTGATCACTCAGGTTATGAATGGTTTTACGCCTTAGGAGAGATGCCTGATGAGAGTTGATATCGGTATAAAGCCGCAGGATAGGATTTTTATAGATTATGATCTTCAGTTTTTTGCCAAGGATGACGGTGGTGAAAAGACTGAAGAGGCAACGCCTAAGAAACTGTCAGATGCCAGAAGTGAGGGGCAGGCCCCCAGATCTCAGGATCTGAATACAGCGGCGATGTTGCTTGTCCTGATACTTGGTGTAAAGATCTTCGGCGGATTTATATATGACAGGGTATATGAGACTTATTCATTTTATATGAACAGTATATCCGATTATGCTACAAATGAGTTTACACTCGGAAGATCATTAAACCTTTTTACATTTGGATTGAGACAGGTGATCTTTACGATACTTCCGATATCGCTTATAGGTGTTCTGGTTGCATTTGTAGTAGGTGTAAAGCAGGTTAAATGGAAGATAACGACCAAGCCGCTCAAGCCGAAGTTCAGCAAGCTGAATCCGATAAAAGGATTCAAAAGAATATTTTCTGTTGACAAGCTGATGGAGTTGATAAAGGCTTTGGTAAAGCTGACTGTGCTTGTTATAGTTGTTTACTCATATATTCAGGATGAATGGGGGCTGATCACCAATATTTACCAGCTCGATGTGGTTGCGGCGGTCAAGCTCATCATAGAAACAGTACTTGACATAGCGCTTCGTATAGCGATCGTATTTCTTGTCATCGCCTTTGCTGATTGGTATTATCAGAAAAGGAAGTTTAAAAAAGATATGAGGATGACCAAGCAGGAGGTCAAAGACGAGTATAAAAACTCCGAAGGTAATCCTGAGATAAAGGGTGCCATCAGGAGAAAAATGCAGGAGGCGTCCAGAAGACGTATGATGCAGGCTCTACCTGAGGCGGATGTGGTCATCACGAACCCTACCCATTTGGCGGTGGCTCTGAAGTATGACAAGGATACTGCAGAAGCTCCGGTAGTGATCGCCAAGGGTGCAGATTTTGTTGCTGAAAGAATAAAAGAGATTGCAAGGGAAAACCATATAGAGATAGTTGAAAACAAACCTGTAGCGCGTATGCTATATCATAACGTGGAAATAGGTGATGAGATACCACCTGAGTTATATCAGATGGTTGCCGAGATTCTGGCATACGTATACAGTATTAGTGAGGCGAGCTGATCTTTCAGCAACATGAAGGGGTGCATGAGCAGGAGCGGCGTTTTGCGCACGTGCCGGCAGCACTTCATACGTGCTGTCCGGAACGTGTGACAAAACATCAGCGCTCCGGAAACTGTTTTTCTTGCTGAAAGGAGGTGAACCGGGTTGCAGAAGTCTGACATAGCATTGGGCGCATTTGTCCTCGTCCCAATCTTGTTTTTGATTATACCGGTTCCTCGTTTCCTGCTGGATCTGATGTTTGCGCTGAACATCTCGATTGCGATGATCATCCTTTTCAATGCGCTGTTTACAGAGGAAGCGCTGGATATGTCATCGTTTCCGACATTATTACTTTTGACAACGTTATTCAGGCTTTCGCTGAATGTAAGTTCTACAAGAAACATCCTGCTTACAGGAGAGGCGGGAAACGTGGTTTCAACCTTTGGAAACTTCGTCGGCGGAGGCAATCTGATCGTCGGTTCCATCGTGTTTTTCGTGCTGCTGATCATGCAGCTGATGGTTATAAATAAGGGCTCGGAGCGTGTGTCCGAGGTTACAGCAAGATTTACGCTGGATGCCATGCCCGGTAAACAGATGGCTATAGACGCCGACTTAAATACCGGAGCCATAACAGATGAGGAAGCGAAGGCAAGACGTGAGAAGATCCAGGCTGAGTCGGCTTTCTTCGGAGCCATGGACGGTGCCACGAAGTATGTCAAGGGAGATGCCACGGCGGGACTGATCATCACCGTCATAAACTTTGTAGGCGGTATTGCACTTGGTGTTCTGATGAACGGACTTGATTTTGCGTCCGCCATACAGAAATACTCGATACTGACTATAGGTGACGGACTTACATCGCAGATACCTTCACTCATGATATCGCTCGCAACCGGTCTTTTGGTAACCAAGGGATCAAAGGATGCGGATGTCGGGAACCTA
>JAFSTZ010000045.1 GCA_017445525.1 Eubacterium sp. | reverse complement strand
GGTATCGCAGGTGACGAGATTGAGCCTTATGGCAAGTATAAGGCGAAGCTTACTGATGAGCTGATGGACAGGGTAAAAGGGACTCCTGATGGAAAGCTGATCCTCGTGACTGCCATCAATCCGACACCGGCAGGAGAGGGCAAGACGACGGTGACTGTCGGACTCGGTGAGGCGATGAGTGTTATCGGCAAGAAGGCTGTTATCGCACTCAGAGAGCCTTCTTTGGGACCTTGCTTTGGTCTGAAGGGAGGAGCTGCAGGAGGCGGTTATGCACAGGTTGTTCCCATGGATGAGCTGAATCTCCACTTTACCGGAGACTTTCATGCCATTACGTCTGCGAATAATCTTCTTGCAGCCATGCTTGACAATCATATTCAGCAGGGTAATGCTCTTCATATCGATCCCAAGCAGATCGTGTGGAAACGCTGTGAGGATATGAATGACAGAGTCTTGAGAAATATCACCGTAGGTCAGGGTAAAAAGACTGACGGTGTGACCAGAGAGGATCACTTTATCATAACTGTTGCATCTGAGATCATGGCTATCCTCTGTCTGTGCACGGGCATCAAGGATCTGAAGGAAAGATTGTCAAGGATCATAGTTGCATATACTTATGACGGAAAACCGGTTACAGCCAAGCAGTTACATGCGGTGGGAGCCATGGCGGCGCTTTTGAAGGATGCCATCAGACCGAATCTGATTCAGACTCTGGAGCATACTCCGGCTCTGGTTCATGGTGGTCCTTTTGCAAATATCGCTCATGGCTGCAACTCCATACGTGCAACCAAGACTGCTCTTAAACTGGCTGATTATACCATCACAGAGGCAGGATTCGGCGCCGATCTCGGTGCGGAGAAGTTTCTGGATATCAAGAGCCGTATAGCAGGTCTTCATCCGGATGCGGTAGTTTTGGTTTGTACGGTAAGGGCTCTCAAGTACAACGGCGGTGTGCCAAAAGATAAGCTTAAAGATGAGGATCTTGATGCTTTGAAGGAGGGGATAGCAAACCTTGAAAAGCATATCGAGAACATATCAAAGTTCGGTGTTCCGTGTATCGTTGCGTTGAATCATATATTAACCGATACGGACGCTGAGATCGCATTTGTCAAGGAATTCTGTGAGTCCAAGGGAGCAGAGTTTGCTCTTGCTGATGTATGGGCTGACGGCGGTGAAGGCGGAAGAGCTCTTGCAGAAAAGGTTGTTTCAACTATAGAGAATCGTCCGAGCGAGTATCATCCGCTGTATCCTGATGAGATGCCTTTGAAGGAGAAGATAGAGACCATCGCAACCGAGATCTACGGTGCCGGAAGGGTGGAGTTTTCTGCGGAATCCATAAAACAACTTGAGAAACTGACTGAGCTTGGGTTCGGATCGCTACCGGTATGTATGGCGAAAAATCAGTATTCGCTGTCGGATGACAAGTCTGTTCTCGGTCGTCCTATAAATCATGTTGTCCATATCAGAGAGGTTTATGTTTCGGCAGGTGCCGGATTCGTTGTAGCACTGACCGGAACGATTGTTACGATGCCCGGACTTCCGAAAGTTCCTGCTGCAGAGCACGTGGATGTGGATGAAAACGGACGTATAAGTGGGCTGTTTTAAGCATAATCTGATCTGACCATTAAATGACATATAAATGTAATAAAATATAACAAATGGTTTGTGGAGAGATCGTGTACAGGCACTGCGTCATATCAAATGCTGCTGCCTGATTCTCCGTAAAGTTTAGTAACCCATGAATATATTTTGAAAGGAGTATGTCTATGAAAAAGTTTTTTAAGAAAGTAACTACTATCACACTTGTGATGGCTATGGCGCTCTCACTTGGGGCAGTGAAGCAGAGTGGGGCAAAGATGAGTGCTAAAGCAGCGATAAAGGGAATCAAGATACTTAATCGTGAGGATTTCCAGGATATTCAGCTTGGTCTGAAAGAAACAATAAAAATTAAGTATAAGGTTTTGTTCAAAGATGATTGCGGATTATCCAAGAAGGAAAAAAAGAATGCGAGCAATGTTACTTTTGAATCAAACAATAAAGACATTGTAAAGGTCAATAAAAATGGTGAGGCAAGTGGCTTCGCTAGCGCCGGAAAGGCAACGATTGTTGTTAGATCCAAGACAAATAAGAAAATAAGGACTGATATTAGGGTTGAAGTGTCATCAGACTTAGATATGGTGTTCAAGTATTCAAACCTTTACTATGTAGTGCCAAGTATTCCTTGTGAGATCAAGCTTGGTGATAAGG
>JAFSTZ010000377.1 GCA_017445525.1 Eubacterium sp. | reverse complement strand
TGATACGGATTGGGATGTTTGGGACTCTTCATAACCAACGAGGATCAGTAACCCAAAGTTAATAAGAGAGTGTATAATAATGATAACTATCGAAATTAAAGCGACTGATGAACATAAGCATGGGGAGTTTGCGTACGACTTGAAAACGCTCGCTAACAACTTCTATCCGGATAAGCCCTGTGAGGTTGTGACCAGGGAGGACTGGCAGGGGCGAGATGACTATCCGCTGCGGATCCTGTGGAAGGATAAGGAAGTCCTCACAACGACGCTGGAGGACTATGATAAGGAGATTGTCAAGAGGGCGGCGTACCGATTTTTCTCGAGACGTACTAACTCGGCTCTGCCGTGGGGGATACTTACCGGGATCAGACCTGCGAAGATAGCATATCGTCTTTTGTCTGAGACGAACAGCCGTCAGGAGTCGTTTGAGGTGTTGATGGATGACTATCTGGTCTATCCGGAGAAGGCTGAGCTGGTGCTGGATGTGGCTGTGAACGAGCATCATGCGATGAGTGGTCTCGATCTGTTGGCGGGATACAGTGTTTATATAGGTATACCGTTCTGTCCGTCTATCTGTGAATACTGTACTTTCTCTTCATATCCGATAGAAAGGTATAAAGACAGAGTCAAGGATTATCTGCATGCGCTTGAAAAAGAGCTTTCGTTTGTTGATTACTACAGAAAATCACAGCGGAGGAAGAGGGTGCTGCACAGTGTTTATGTCGGAGGCGGCACACCGACTTCTCTGAGTGCGCAGGATCTGGCGAGACTTATGACGATGATCAGGGAGAATCTCCCTATGGATGAGTGCCTGGAGTTTACAGTCGAGGCCGGACGTCCGGACAGCGTCAACAGAGAAAAGCTTGAGGTGTTGAAAAGAGCAGGTGTTACCAGACTGTCGATCAATCCTCAGTCCATGCTGCAGGAAACGCTCAAGAGGCTCGGCAGAACACATACTGTGGATCAGGTCAGAGGCGCTTTCCATATGGCAAGGGAGGTTGGTTTTGATAATATAAATATGGATATCATAGTCGGACTTCCGGAGGAGGACGAGGTAGATTTTTATAACACTCTGAATCAGGTATATGATCTGGGACCGGACAGTATCACGGTGCACACTCTGGTGATCAAGAGAGCTTCGAGACTCAGACGTGAGCAGATAGAGACCGGAGGATATATAAGACCTGAGGACACCCTGGTACCCGTTCTGCAGAAGGGTAGTTATGATTATCTAAAGGAGCACGGCTATGAGCCTTACTATATGTATAGACAGAAAAATGCTCTGAACTCCACGAGAAATACCAATCAGGAAAATGTTGCATACGCAAGGCTCGGTAAAGAATGCCTCTATAATATTTTTATGATGGAAGAACTCGAAGACGTGATAGCGTTTGGCGCGGGCGGATCATCAAAGCATGTTATGCATGAGAATCCGGATGCAGAGACGAGCGATACTGAGGCAGTGTTCGGACGACATCGTGTCACTGAGCCGACAAGACTTGAGCGCATCGAGAATGTAAAAAGTGTTGAGGATTATATAGAACGAGTTGATGAGATGATCGCCAGAAAGCAGGCGGTACTCGATAGATACTTAGAGTGAAAGGGGAAGAGATGGACTTAAAAAAGAAACCGACAACAGGAATGAGAGATATACTCCCACAGGAGATGGAGGTAAGGGAGTATGTGCTGCAGATGATCAGGGATACATACAGAAGCTACGGCTTCACCCAGATCGAAACTCCGTGTGTTGAGCCGATAGGTAACCTGACCGGAGGGCATGGCGGAGAGAACGAAAAGCTGATATTCAAGATATTAAAAAGGGGAGAGAAGTTAAAGCTTGCCGAGGCGCAGGAGGAGGCGGATCTGGTTGACGGCGGACTGAGATTTGATCTGACGATACCGCTGGTGCGTTATTACGCAAACAATCAGGACAAGCTCCCTTCACCGTTCAAGGCGATGCAGCTTGGCAATGTATGGCGTGCCGACAGACCTCAGAGGGGGAGATTTCGCCAGTTTATGCAGTGCGATATCGACGTGCTGGGAGAGGCGTCAAATATCGCAGAGATTGAGCTTATATTGGCGATGACAACGTTGCTTGGCAAGTTGGATTTTAAGGATTTTACCATCAGGATAAATGATCGGCGTATCCTGAAGGGGATAGCGAAGTATTGTGGTTTTTCGGAAGATAGATATGATGATGTATTTATAGTCCTCGACAAGATGGACAAGATTGGAGCCGATGGCGTCAGAGAGGAACTTTTGGGCAGCGGCTATGATGAGTCTTCCGTAGAGAAATGTATGTCGATATTTGACGATGCGTCTTCGGATGACGGTGAAAGCGACGGCAGTGCTGAAGCGGAGACCGGCAAAGCTTGCCTGGTCGGTATGGACAGACTGAAAAAAATAGTTGATACCGTAGGAACTGATCTCGAGGACGGCGTTGCCGCAAATCTCATCGATATCATCGAGGTGGCAGCGGGAGCATCGGCGACTGAGTTTAAGATAAAGTTTGATCCCACACTGGTCCGTGGGATGAGCTACTATACAGGTCCGATCTTTGAGATCGCGATGGACGAGTACGGCGGCTCAGTCGGAGGCGGCGGACGATATGACACCATGGTCGGACGCTTCCTCGGAACAGAGACACCCGCAGTCGGCTTCTCCATCGGCTTCGAAAGGATCTCGATGCTCTTGATGGAACGCGGATACTCGCTGCCGGACGTACCTGAGAAAAAGGCATTTTTGATCGATAAAAAGTGTTCAGATGAACAGATCAGAGAAGTGATAACGAAGGCGAATGATCTTCGCCGGTCAGGCGTAATCGTTACCGTAGATCGCATGAAGAAAAATAAAAAGTTCCAAAAAGATCAATTAACCTTGCAAGGCTTCAGTGCGATAGAAGAAATCTTCGCAGATTAGCCAATACATAATACTTAACAGGAGGATATCATGGCTGAATCAATGAAAGGCCTTCATCGCACATGCCGTTGTGGTGAGCTCACCACCTCAGACATCGGCAAAACAGTGACAGTGATGGGCTGGGTACAGAAAAACAGAAATAAAGGAGGACTCTGCTTCGTTGATCTTCGCGACCGCAGCGGCCTGCTCCAGATCCTTTTTGAGGAGGACAAGATAGGTTCGGAAAACTTCGAGAGAGCCGGTCACCTGAGAGCAGAGTTTGTCATCGCCGTAACAGGCGAGGTGGCAAAGCGAGGTGGGGCGGTAAACGAGGAATTGAAGACAGGAGAGATAGAGGTCATCGCAAGAGATATGCGTATCCTCTCCGAGTCAGAAACACCGCCGTTCCACATCGAAGAGAACTCCAAAACAAAGGACGAGCTGAGACTCAAGCACAGATATCTGGATCTGCGTCGTCCGGATCTTCAGAGAAATATCATGCTCAGATCAAAAGTCTGCATGGAGGTCAGGGAATTTCTCTCAAAGGAAGGATTTTTAGAGATAGAAACACCTATGCTCACCAAGTCGACTCCGGAAGGGGCGAGAGACTATCTGGTACCGAGCCGTGTTCATCCGGGAAGCTTTTATGCGCTTCCGCAGAGCCCGCAGCTGTTTAAGCAGCTTCTGATGTGTTCGGGATATGACAGATATTTTCAGATCGCAAGATGCTTCCGTGACGAGGATCTGAGGGCGGACAGACAGCCTGAGTTTACTCAGATCGACATGGAGATTTCATTTGTCGATATAGACGATGTTATAGATGTAAATGAGCGACTACTGAAAAAAGTATTTGATATAGTAGGAGTCGATGTTCAGATCCCACTTCAGAGGATGCCATGG
>JAFSTZ010000376.1 GCA_017445525.1 Eubacterium sp. | reverse complement strand
ATGTCCAAGGGATCTCAAAAATCGGTATCCGTCATCTACGCCACCCTGTTCCCTGCCTGCCGGCGTGCCACAAGCCATGATCAGCTTATCGCAATCAAAAGATCCTTCTTCAGTGACTACAGTGAACCTTCCGGGAATATGAGTCACCTCTCCTGTATCACCGTCAACATCTATGACCATATCAGTTCCCACATCTTCCCTCAGACATACACCCGGTTCGTAGTAATCCTCACATATGACTTCAGTTACTCTGCATCCTGTTTTAAGTGTTATATTATCACTTCTCATCCCACGATAAAGCGCTCCGACAACAGTCTGAGCCTGATTGGAGTGCGGATATACATATCCGTCTTTTTCCCTGGAAAGCACTCCGAGTTTCTCAAACTGCCTGATCACTCTTTGAGGCGAAACTTCATCGATAACAGTAGTGATCCACTCCCTGTCACCGTAATACTTCTTCCAGTCCATATCAAGGTTAGTCAGATTGCATCTCCCGTTACCCGTTGCCGAGAGTTTTCTGCCTACCTTGTTTTCCTTTTCAAGAACCAGTACTCTTTTTGAACCTTCACTGCCAACATGTGAGCTTATATAATCCATATCAAACGAAGCCGGGTCATCACCGGCACGTCCGCCTTGAGACGCCAAAAGGCAGGCGCTCATCAAACCGGAAGCGCCCGCCCCAATAATAATTATGTCAAAATATGAATCAGAACTCAGCTGTTCCATCGTTAATTCCCAATCACATTAGATTTATCGTTACTATTCATGGCTTAGAGCAACGGTCGGAATCTGTGATTCCGGGCACCGTGCCTATCCGTAGCGAAGCGCAGGTGTCACTCCGCATACGGAGAGTCCGTATCGTAGTTTTCAGATCACGGTCTGCCGATCTTCAGCGGATGACGATAGTAAGCATTTGAGATCTTGATACCGTCGCGATGGTTACTTGCGTGGATGACCTGACCGCCTCCGATGTACATGGCAACATGACTTACGCCGCCGCTTCCGTAGAAGAACAGGTCTCCCGGTATCGGATTCGACACGCTCGTAGTGCAACCCGCCTGTGCAGCTGAGCTGTGCGGAAGCCCCTTGCCGAAGTGAGCCCATATCTGCATCGTAAAGCCCGAGCAGTCACAGCCGTTTGTAAGTGATGTTCCACCCCATACATAAGGATTGCCGAGGAACTGCATCGCATAAGCAACTATACCATAGCTGCCCGGAGCCTCTCCGGTCTCAGGATCGATCTTTACAACCGTTGCCCTCTTCAGAGAAAACTGCTCTCTGACATACTCCTTTGATACAAAAGCATAATCATCATCTACCATGATACAGATAAACTCATTCATATGCTCAAGCAGATAATCAATACCGCCGGCACGCTCTATAGCCTCATCGGAGATCTTTTCCTTGTCGATGATCTTCTGGAGAAATGCCTCATCCACATCCTCCTTCATGATCTCAAACTCCTCACCCGCATCACATACGGAGTATATGGGAGCCGTAACCGAAGGAAGTGCACGTACATTCAACGAATCAGTCATGATCTCAACGCAGTCACGACCAACCTCCGGTGCGATAGCCTCAGCATCTTCGTCCATAGTCAGATACTCTGCCTTGACGTATCCCTTGACCTTGCCGGACACTATCTTTGCCCAACCCTTTTTCACATTATAAATATGACAGCCGGAATTCTTGACCATCTTGCCGACGATACGGGCACTCTTCTTTGGCTCCTTGCGGACATTCAGATAATTGCTGACCTTATCGGCTATACCGAGTCTGGAATAGTTGAGGTTCAGATTGATATGCTCGCCATCACGGATAGCAGACTCAATCTCAGTTGCAGGACCTGTAGCAACCTCCTCTTCAACGCTGAGCTCAGACTTGATCGTATCTCCGTTTATGAGAAGCATCGGATCCGTAGCCTGGAGTGACCCCTCGGCAACCTTCTCACAATAATTGTCGATCACCACTACAGCCCCACTGACACCTTCCTCCTGTCCGTTTGAAGCTGCGATAACAGTAGTTGCAACCACGGTAGTCGCCAAAGAACAGGCGATCACTGTAGCAGCACATCTCTTAACATTTCTAAAAGGCTTAAACATAACATCCCTTTCTTTAAAAATATTACAAATTTGTTACAATTCCCAGCAAATTATAACAAGAATACGCTCTTATGTCAACAGTTTTTTACAAAAAAAATCCGTATTTTTTTTTAGACAAAATACGGATTTTAGGCACTTTTACAATATTTTGTATGATCAGACTACAAAAGTCGACTATATATCACTTGTTATTATTCTTTTCGTCTTTATTTATGATCTCCTCAAGACTGGATCTGCACTCATCGAAAACCTGCAAAAGTTTGGGAGAGATCGTCCCCATCTCACCGTTTCTTATCATCTCAAATGCTTCCAGCTTTGGGATAGCCCTTTTATACATCCTGTCACTCACTGCATCATCATACATATCAGCAAGTCCGACTAACTGAGCTTCGATGGGGATATCATCGCCTTTTAATCCCTCAGGATATCCATCGCCACCGTATTTTTCATGATGAGACATACATATACTGGCACAAAGCTCAAAAAACTCTTTGTCCGGATCACCATCGGGAATATTTTTAGAAATATCCAAAAACATCTTTTTCCCTTTGTAAGTATGACTCTGATATGCCTCATACTCCTGATCAGTCATGCGAGATGCTTTATTGATGATACTATCTGATACCTTCAGCTTGCCGACATCATGAAGCGAGGCAGCACTTGCGATCATACGCACCCTGCTCTCTGTCAATTCATATTCGGGAAAAAGAGACATCAGTTTCTCGGCAAGAACATAAGTGATCATACCAACCCTGGAAGCATGCTGGTTGGCAATCACTCCTCTATTCTCTATGAGCGCACCGAAATATCTCGCCATACGTATATCGGTTTCGTCATGCATATGCTCTTCGTCCTTTCATATAAATACAACAGCCGATCAAAGCTTGGTCCTCACCTGATATCCAACCTTGCCGTCCTTTTTAAGGAATCTGACATTCTTTAAAGTTTCCCTCACGATAT
>JAFSTZ010000375.1 GCA_017445525.1 Eubacterium sp. | reverse complement strand
GCCTATGCTTTCGTATAATGCAGATATTCAGAAGGAAGCGATAAGTGCGATCGCAAAGGGGGCGGATTGATCCTCGTCGTAGCGATCATCTTGTCAAAGTCCCGAGTCAAAAAAGCCGTGAATAGCAAGATTCTTGTAAAATAATCAAAAAACTGCTTGACAATTCACGGATATACCTATATAATAGTTCGAGTGAGCTAAAAAAGCTGATAAGGGTGCGGTTGCACCTGTTTATAAAGGATTTAAGGAGGTGTGATCCGTGAGTATCTGTCCTAAGAATAAATCATCCAAGGCTCGTAGAGATAAGAGAAGAGCCAACTGGAAGATGTCTGCTTCTACACTTGTTAAGTGCTCAAAGTGTGGTGCGTTGATGGTTCCGCATAGGGTTTGCAAGAACTGTGGAAGTTATAACAAAAAAGAGATCATCTCAACTGAGGCTGAATGATAATAAGGGCACTGGCGAAGGTCGGTGCCTTTTTTGATGGAGCCGGACGCACCGCAGTTTCTATTGCTCCTACGAGGTCCGTTTGCACCAGAATGGGGCGCAGCGGTGCACGACTCGAAAAGACCTCGTCTGCGCACCGGCGTCCCATTAAGCCTCTCCGGAGCTAATAGAATACTGCTTTGTGCGCCGGGATTAGGAAATAAGACACTGATGAATCAGTGAATTAGTATCTATATCAGTGTCAGTTTCGATAGCAATAAACGTCGCACCGGTGGCAGGATCGGTGAAGATGGGCTGTCCGTCGGGGGCAGCTTTAGCCGGCAGGGGGAGAAAAGCCCCTGTCTTTTTTATGTAGCAGTTTTTGGCGGTCGCCTGCTCTCTGTGATCCTTGTCGACATAAGTGCCGACGCTTTTATGGATGGCCATGTCTTCGTCGGGCAGATAGAAGTAGTTTTTGTAGTCCGGGAAGTAGTGATACAGGGTGTCATGGATTATGGGGATATTGATTTCAAGTTTGTTGAGTTTGTATGCAATCAAAACATGACCCTCAACCAAAGCCACACTATAGCTTAGCTCAAACGGATAAGTCAGCCCATCCGGAAGCATATCGGTAAATATGGCACACTCATCAGTGATCTTACATGAACAGTCACCTGCGATATGATCCGTATACATCAAAAGCTGGGTGCAGAGAGCTGTCCCCATCAGGTCATCGTGATTGTGGGAGAGCATGTCGGTCAGCAGTTTGCCGGCCTCGGTATCGTTGTGGGCGTATTTATACTGCATATATCTGGCATAAACCTCTATGCAGTCCTTGCCGGATACATCCTCGCCCCTGTCAAAGCCGAGATGCTTTTCCATCGTGACGAGCTTCAGATTCTCTGTCGGGAAGTAGGACGGCGGCGCATTTTTATCCTTCTTCTTCGGACGGAAGGAGCGTATCCTTTTGTATATGTCTATACTTTCTATTTTTATAAATGGAGAGGCCAGGTGATACTCGGCGTATTTTTTTTCCAGATAAGGGATGTCAAAGGTTGTACCGTTGAAGTGCACGACATGGGTGCAGTCCCGTAGATAGTTGGAAAAAGCTGTCAGCAAAGCTTCCTCGCTCTTGTAGTCATCGGCAAAGAACTGGGTGAGCCTTGCCTTGTCTTCGATGATGCTGACTGCACCTATCAGATATACGCTTGACACCTTCGGAGACAGTCCTGTGGTCTCGATATCAAAAAAACATGCATCGCTTGGGCGGCAGGGCAGCTGGCTTATGATGCGTGCCATCGTATCATCGGATATGTTCAGTATGTTTTCTATAGTTTTCATGTCTACCTCGTTGATCGTTTAATACTGAGTAAAATAGATTATATCATAGTTTGCCTATGCAGGCAAGTCATCGTCAGGGAGGAAGCCTGATTTTTCAGTTGATTTTTTTTTAGAATTCTGCTATTATATTGAAAAACGTTACTTATTACAAGGGGTTCATCTGATGGCAGACAGACAGGAAAGGATATCAAGAAGAAAAAGCCACAGGCGTCTGTCTCACTTAAGAGGCATGGAGGGAAGAGTCGAGAGCTTCGGAAGTGGGATGATCAGGGCGCTTGTTATAGCTTTTTTTGTTATACTCCAGTTTGCGATCATCATTGCCATACCGATCCTTCTGGGGAACTTTGCATTTCTCTTTATCTTCCTGATGGAGATATGCAGTATTGCAGGCATCCTGATCCTGATGAATGACAGCAGGAGTATGGCCTACAAGTTCGGCTGGCTGTCGATCATCGCAGTTTTGCCTATCGCCGGGATCATCATGTTTTTTATGTTCGGCCGCGTCGGTAAGCACAACTCCATAAATCGTCGTATAGCTGCACGGTTTTACGAGGTGGATGAAGGGCTTGTATTCAACCCGGAGATACCCAAGATGTTCAGGAAAGAGCATCCGGTATCGTCACGTATTTCGTCATATATGGAGGCTGAGGGATCGCCGTTATATAAAAATACCGAGGTGAAGTATTTTGAGATGGGCGAGCTTGCCCTTGATGATATCTTTGAGAAACTTGAGCAGGCGAAACGATTTATATTTCTGGAGTTTTTCATCGTGGCCGAGGGAGCTATCTGGGACAAGCTGCATGAGCTTCTTCTCAGGAAGAAGGCTGAAGGTGTCGAGATAAAGTTTATGTTTGATGATTTCGGTGCCCTGATGCGTACGCCGACGAGCTTTGCATCGAGACTGCGAGCTGAGGGATTGGATGTGGTAGTTTTCAATCCACTTGGCAGATATGTGAGCAAGCTGTATATGAACTTCAGGACGCATCAGAAGATAGTCGTTATCGACGGTGAGTGGGCGTACACGGGAGGCTTCAACATCGCCGATGAGTACGCCAATCTCGTTGAGCGTTTCGGTGTCTGGAAGGATGCCGGTGTTTGCCTGAGGGGTGAAGCGGTGTGGGGCATGACCATAGCATTTTTAGAGATGTGGAATGCCTCTGTACCCGGTTTTGAGATTGATTTTGACAGATACAAGCCGGATTATCCCATGCCGGAGAACGATACTTTCTGTCATGTGCTGAGAGACGGTCCGGGGCTGGGACCGAGGAGCTTTTTTGAGAATGCGTACAAGCAGATGATACAGTTTTCAGAGAGAAAGCTGTATGTGACCACGCCTTATCTGATCCTTGAGGAGAGCATGATAGATTCTCTGATAAATGCGAGAAAGCGCGGCGTTGATGTCCGGATCATCACTCCGAATATCCCCGATAAAAAGAGGATCAAGATGATGACCGAGTACAACTACGGTGTACTGCTGAAAAACGGTATCAGGATATATGAGTATACGCCCGGATTTATCCATACAAAGGTTATTATAAATGAGCACAGTGCCATCGCCGGAACTGTCAACATGGATTATCGCAGTTTTTATCTACACTATGAAAACGGTGTATGGGTGTACGACAGGGAGTTTGTTTCGGCGGTTGAGCAGGATATCATCGAGACCATCGGTGTCAGTCACGAGGTGCTTTTGTCGGAGTGGAAGGCTCGTCCGTTGAGGCGCAAGATCAGCCAGTATATATTGAAAGTGTTTGATTCTTTGGTATAAATGATCCGGGGAGGCTGATGAGAGAATCCCGTCCCATGGATAAGTGTGGGTCAGCCTCCGCTGAGATATAATGAACTGGCGGAAAACGAAGCAAGGAGAGCGGAAATATATGATAGGCTATATAAAAGGAACGGTAGACAGTATATTTGAGGACAGAGTGTTAGTTGAAAATAACGGGATCGGCTACGAGATATATGTGCCGGGCTCTGATCTGTCGGTGATGCCGCATTCCGGTGAGGAGGTCAAGCTATATACCTATCTGCATGTCAGAGAGGATCTGATGCAGCTGTTCGGGTTTTTGACGCATGATTCTTTGGGACTTTTCAAGCTGTTGATCACAGTCAGCGGTATCGGCCCCAAGGGAGCTCTGGGGATACTGTCAACCAT
>JAFSTZ010000044.1 GCA_017445525.1 Eubacterium sp. | reverse complement strand
CGCTTTTTGACATCACAGACGCAGGCCGCAAGACGACACGCATGGATGTTACGATAAACGCCTGATGTGAAACCGTGTAACCCTTTTGTAACACATACTGTGATAAGATAAGGCAAACACTGAAATTATCAGTGTTTGCTTTTTCGATTTGATATACTGTAGTTTCAAAAATGATAAACAATGACAGAAATAGTGAGGTGACGCGTATGAAGCTATTTGAAAACAAAAACCTGATAAGGGTGATAGCGCTTGCACTCATAGCGGTGCTCGGTTTCTGTGCGCCTGCGGGTGACTATGTAAACAGCGGAGGATCCGCAGCAAAGGCAGCAGAAACCGCTGTTACAGATGACGGAATCGATACCGTGGCTGATGCAGGAACCCTGTCAGAAGTAACCGCAGGCAACTCTGCTGCGACAGCAAGCGGATCGGCTGTAGCTGAAAAGAAGCTCCCTAAGAACCTTATATATCTCAGTGATGTGAGACTGTTTCAGGGCAAGAATATGAGCGAGGCGTACGAGGCATGTGCAGGTGCCGGGTACAAAGCGCTACGATCAGATATGAATGAGGGTACCGAGAAAAGCGGCTGGGGCAACTATATGTCTGTTAACGGATCCGGTGACGCGGTCATCATTGGCTACAAGACCACCAGGAACAGATCCCAGGCTATCACATCCCTGAAGATGGCTGAGATGGATACCGGTTATAAGATGTTTGATTATGATGAGATCGAGAAGACGATGAATACGAGCATGAACTATCTGGCGGATGATATCGTATCGGTTCTTGCCGAGATAAATAAAAACAAAGCTGACGGAGATCTGTATGCGGGGAAGGTGAAAGATGCGCTGAACCTTTACTATATCCCATATATGAAAAATAAAGGTCTGGGAGATTTTATGTTTGATCCCTCTACGGATGTTGGAAAGATCGCACAGGTGCTCAAAAGATCCAACCTGTCCGTGATCACATCCGTGCTTTCCGATCTAACGATGGGAGTTGCGGGCACGGATATAGCCGGTCAGGAAGGAAACCTCGCAAAGAGGATAGCAGATAATTCCCAAAAGATAGCGCAGATGAAAAATGGTGATTATATCGCACTGGATTCTCTGTACAAGGATGAGGTAAAGGACATCAAAACCTCACTTCAGAAATTCTCAAACGAGCTCGAACCTTCACTGAAAGCCTATCAGGATGCCGGTGAGAGTATGAGTCAGACATTCATGGATGAGCATCCGAGTGATGCCCTGAATGTAAAATTATATGAAAAGTTGAATCAATATACGATGGCGGACGGAACAGGTGTTGGAAAGTATCTGTATCACTTAGGTACGACTGCTCTCAAATCAAAAGCGGACATACGGGACGCCTATCCGCTTGTGATGGCTATGTCACCGGGACAGTTTGTGATGTTTTCTTATACGGGAGTATATGATGCTGTCACATATATGGATGGATCATCTGAGAGTATGTCAGATGCTGAAAAGGCGATGGCAGAAGTGAGGGAGAAAGTAAAAAAATCAGGATTGTCCGGGACAAAGGATGGAAGGATTCCGATATATCCGCCCGGTCAGGATGCGCTTTACCGTTCCAAGGTCGCATTAACGTCAGAAGCAATGAGAATCGCATCTGCAAAAGATGAATATCACAAGATAACGCAGGATGACAAGGATATGGCACTATGGAATGAGGTGTTTACGTGGAGCAATCGTATCATAGTTTTTGCCATGGCTGCATACTTTCTCGGAACCGGAGTTGCATGGGTGATTGCGCATACAAGCGCTAAGTGGCTGATGACGACTACGGCGATGCAGATATTTACAAAGCTTGGATGGCCGATAAGAATTCTCGGAGGCAACATGGTTACGTTTATAATTGTCATAGTGGTACTCATCGTATGGTATACAGTTTTGAAGCTGAAGGAAAGCTATAATTATTATAATCCTGATCTGAAAGCAGTTCCAAGATACATGTACAGTCTGGAGAAGGTCAAAAATTCAGAGGGTAAAACGGAAAATCAATATATCACGTATACACCATCGTATAACGGTTATATGATGGAAGTACAGGAACCCGGGGATAAATACGGAGAGATAAAAAAAGTCCGGTACTGTATACATGACGACTATCAGGATATCAATTACGGAGACTCCGCAGAGACGATAAAGAAAAAAGAAGAACACAACAAATATCTTTTCAGTGATTTCAATGCCAAACAGGGAAAGAAGTGGAATGCACTATATACGACGAAGGATTCAAGAGCCGGAAGTCCTATCTGTGCTGAGAACGAGAATGATATGTTTCTTCTGAAGAAGGGCGAATACAATCAGAGTATTAGCGGATATAAACCTTTCTCATCCTTTGGTAATGAGAATCCCGTAAACTTAAATTCCAATCAGTATAAAGATGATGCAGGCGGGATCTATCTGTATTACAGAACAGAGGAGACGATACTGGATCCGGAAGGCACAAGCTATTTAACGGATGGAAAATATGTATCCGATATGGTCATAGTTTCCGAAAAGAAGGAAGAGGATGCCAAAGCGGCGATCAAATTGAAGGCAGGAAAGTACCGCTTTATCGATCAGAACCTGACACCTGATCAGGGATACTATACCTATCTGGGGTATTCCGTTACTGAAAATGTGGATGACGCTATCCGTGATATCAGAGTGGATTCCATATCTATGGGCAACTCCATGTCGGGAGGCTACAGAAGAAATAACATCGGATACGCAGAGGTAGGATATGCAGCCGAAGGAAATATTGTCCTGTATCAGACTGCCGTGAAGAGTGATGATACTGACTTATCAGACAGAAAAACACTAACGTATACTAACGATACAGAGGAAGAACCGGCACCGGGTGACAGGTCATCCACAGTGATGTCGTACTCGGGAGCACCGATATTGGCAGATTTCAAGGTGGTAGACTCTCTTGACAAGGCTCCTGTCGGATATGAACCCATCATACCGGGAAGCGGTGGAGCAGCTTTTAATTTTAACACCATATATGATGAAAAAAAGGATAAAAACAGGAGATATGTCTACTTCCAGCCGGCGGTATCATTTGTGCCCGAGGGTGCGGATGTAAAAGAGAAAAAGGGTGTTACATATGTGTATTCCGATGAGGAATATGTATCAGGCATTCAGGCATTTGTGCTTCCTACATGGAAGGGGAAAAAGTCAGGTGCTGAAAGCGACTTCAAGAACAGAATGAAAAGTATGGGATATACACCCTTTGATGCTAATCTTGTCGGTAAACATAAGGGCTGGTATGTTTTTAATGATGGGAGAAATTACAAAACGATAGAAGATACTTTTGAGAGGATATGTTACATAGGCTATTCTACGACATATAATCCGTTCCGCACCATAAGTGATATCAGATTCTACAAAGGAACAAGCTTTTCTGACAGTATTCAGCCGTCGGCATACTCATCTGAGGGAACATACCTCGCGATGGATGTGTTTACTTTTATCTATGGTTCCGATCAAGGATATACAGAAGGTCTCTCGAAGACTAAAAATTATAATGGTTATAGTGATGGAGTTTATGATGGAAAATGGCATTATTCTTTTTACCCGGAGAAAGCAGAGAGTTGGGATACGGGGACTATAAAGGAGTATAAATATAATGATTGCCCTGCCAGAGGTTTATATGTACTGGCAGCTGATGAGAACCATCCGGCACTGCGTCCCTCAGACATACTTGTGACTAAGGAAAGTTCAGCCCCCTCAGGCATGAGGCCGGTCTCTCATATGATATATCCTTACATGACTGAGAACTTTGATATATCATCATGGCATATAGGGACACATTTTTACATCAGAAAAGAAAAAGAACAAAGAGGAAAATATGTATCCGGGGTTTATGTCGGAACTTATACCGTACCTGAAAACAAAAATTATTATCACGAAGCTGCTGATGATGCTGCGATGTTTGCAGCGTACGGAGGATCCGGCGGAGAGGTTTTGAAGCAGAACATCGCCGTAGAGCAAAAAAAGGCATGGTACAGTGGAAAATTCGAATTCGCAAAAAAATATTCCTATATGGGAGTGTCCTACACGGATGATAAAGAAGATGCGATAACCGGGCTTATCAGATATAAGTTCAAGGGAAGTAGCGCGCCGAACAAGATAAGTGTGGGCGGAGTCAGATACGACAAGGCAGGAGATGCGATAGGAAACTACTGCTACTATACCACCAAATCAGAGAATGCAAGCCCGGGTCTGCCGATCACAGAGGTCAGCTTTGGTAACAAGCTGGTCGAGGGCAATGGCGGCATCGTGCTCGAGACTGACAGAGTCGACGATGCCGAGCTGCAAAAAAAGCTTGATGCCATAGATGATGACGACGATCTGGAGCTGTTTGAAAAGATCGTGAAAAAAGCAGAGCTTCGCAAGGAGTCCGTGAATCTTGCAGCCAAAACCTTTAACGGGCTTGCAGGACTTCTGAAGGTTGACACTTCCAACACGGTCATCACCGACCTCTATATAGGAAAAGGAAAGAATCAGGCAAGTGCAGCTGAAGATGCCATAAAGCAGGGCGCGTCATTTGTTTACAGCTACAATACCAATCTTGACATCACAGGCAGAGTGAGTGCCGAGGGCTACAAAAAGGGACTTGACTTCGGATCTGACAGTATGGAGCCCGTGAAAAAGAGTGCAGTCAGTGATTATGTATGCATCGGATACGATCTGATGGATGTCGATAGTGAAGATGCCGAGTATATGGGCATCAGAGACATACTTATCACGGCGGACAAGCCTTATGATGAAAACGGATTTGAGAAAAACGGCTGTGAGTACACGCCAGTATCGGATGTATCGCTGAACTCGGGAACTGACGGTTCAGAGCTCTATATGTATGCCACATGGGATGAGAGTGATGAGGTATCCTCACCTATCAGAGCGCTTGCCATGGCAAAGGGGGATTCCATCCCTGCGGGAACAGGCGAAAGAAGATACGAGTATATCATGACTGATGACGGAGAAAAAGCGGACTTAAATCTAAACGCAACTGCAGTGACCAAGTCAAGTGATGCGCTGCTTGTAGACCACAGACTCTGGCTCTTTGCACACAGATACGACAACACGGCAAAGAGAGGTGCGCTCTTTGACATCACAGACGCAGGCCGCAAGACGACACGCATGGATGTTACGATAAACGCCTGATGTGAAACCGTGTATGCTCCCATCGTGACAGACACCACAGCACAGGAGTCCTCACTTATAAGATCAGTCTAAAAACTGTTCATAGAAATAGTGCTGCTATTCCCTGATTTTTCTTTCATGGGGATCACAGCACTATTTTGTTATTTTCTATGATCGAATCGATATAGTGGGCAGTCTTTTCTTTGATCCCTACGTTTTCTGCAATTGATAGAAAATCAGTGACGGAATTATTCACTTCATTGATCATATCTTTGCAGCGTTT
>JAFSTZ010000374.1 GCA_017445525.1 Eubacterium sp. | reverse complement strand
GACCGGTGCTTACACCGTTTTTGATATCGCTCCGGCGATGCTCAGTCCGCTGTCAGGAGAAGATATCAGGGCACATTATTTATAATTATCCGAGATGTGGAGCAGTTATCTGCTCGGGACTCCGCTTGCGTCATTCCCGAACGCAGCGGTGGGCGCCTCGAAAACACCTCGGCTGCGCACCGGCGTCCGCGACAGGTCCCTCGCCAGATACCTGTCTCCACATCTCTTGGAAACCAAAAGAGTGAGCTTGGTTTCAGTAATCCGGACAGCTGGGACTTAATACATACGCCTCCGCCAATAATAGAGAGGTAACAAGGGAAGTAGGTATGACATCAACTGAGAAACAGGAGATTCTCGATGTGATCGGGAAGTACCTGGAGCATCCGCGCGTGCAGGAGATGCGCGATTATATCCAGCACGGGAGTATCTCGACTTATAAACATGTAGTAAACGTAACAAAGATAGCTTACAGACTGGACAAGAAGTACGGCCTCGGCGCTGACAGGGAGGTGCTTTTGACTGCGGCGCTGCTACATGATTTTTATCTGTATGACTGGCACGACAAACCATACAGCGATCTGCACGGATACAGACATCCGGCGAGAGCTGCTGAGAAGGCCGTTACGATCTTTAGGGTGGATGATAGGGTAAAATCGGCTATAGAGACACATATGTGGCCGTTTACATTGACGAAGATACCGAGAAGCCGCGAAGCGTGGATCGTTTGCATGGCTGACAAGATCGCATCCATGATGGAGACCCTATGGATGAGATAGAGCGTTCCGGTATAAGGGGTAGTATATGGCGACACTTAGCGTAGAACTTATAAATCCATTTTTGGCAACGGCGAAGAAGATCCTTTCAGAGGTTTGTTTTGTTGAGGTAGCCATACAGAAGCCTGAACTCAAGGAGGCTACTTTTGATAAGAGTAACTGGGTTATTATAGTGGGTGTTACCGGACAGCTTCACGGACATGTACTGTTGGCCATGACAGAGCAACAGGCTTGCGGGATAGCCTCCAAGATGGCTATGATGGAGCTGACGCAGATGGATGAGTTCGCAAGTTCTGCGGTAGGAGAGCTCGGAAACATGATCATGGGAAACGTTGCGACTGTTTTCTCAAGCAACGGTATAGGGATAGATATTACGCCGCCTACGCTTTCCAACGGGAACGTGAGCTTCGCCTCGAAAGGAGCGAAGACATTGTGCGTTCCGTTGACCTTTGATGGCGGGGGACTTGACTTGTACCTGGCGTTACAGCAGGCTTGACAGAAAGAAGTGAGTCGGACCCTGGGGTTCGGCTTTTTTTGATTTCGAGTACGGACTCTCCGAATGGGGAGTGACCGCTGTGAATAGTAACATTCTGATGTTCGGAGGAAACTGATGGGATATGTTGAGATGTGGGTGGAGATATATGCCGCTGTGATCCTGGTGTATATGTTTGCCGAAGACATCATACAGAAGAGGATGGGGATTCTGAAGCACGCCAGCTTTCTTAACCTACAGCTGTCGGCGATCATCATGGTCGTTTCCGATATATTTCATCATCTGTTGTATAGATATGAAATGCCGGAAAACAGTGGTGTGAAGCCTTCCGACATAGCGATCATCGTGTGTTTTATCGCATATTATATGACGCTGTTTTTCTTTATCGTGTACGTGAGAAAGTATATCGGACAGTACAGGAATGTTCCCAGGTATTATACGATCGCGTCGTTAGTAGTTTGCATAGTTTTTACGATACTTTGGATACTTTCAGTTATAAATGGTATCCTCTTCAAGATTGAGGATGGATATATGGTTCCGGGACCGCTGTATGCGCTTGGACAGCTGGGAGGATACTTCATAGTCATACTCGTTGTGGTGATGATCAAGCGTTACGGCGAGGGGATAAGCAGACAGAATATGACGGTGATTATATCATTCAGCCTGTGCC
This sequence comes from Eubacterium sp., assembly GCA_017445525.1. GTDB lineage: Bacteria > Bacillota > Clostridia > Lachnospirales > Lachnospiraceae > Eubacterium_F. The sequence continues at coordinate 8,519 of JAFSTZ010000374.1, read as the reverse complement.
CGATCATAGGAGTAGTAGTACGTTCGATCTTCAAGATACAGTCAGTGGTTGTTTTGCTGTTCTCTCTGACTATGGTGCTGATGCATATCATCATCGATCTGGAAAACGGTGAAAGAGTCAGGCGTCAGGAGGCTATAATCGCGGATGACAGGATAAGGATCATGATCTCACAGGTTCAGCCGCATTTTTTGTTCAATGCGCTGAACTCAATATATGTGTTGTGTGAGAAGGATCCGAAACAGGCACAGGAAGCGGTCGGAGACTTCTCGGAATACTTAAGGGCAAATCTTGAGAGCTTGGAAACCTCGAGACTGATCTCTCTGAAAGATGAGATGGAGCATGTGGATACATATCTGAAGTTGGAGAAGATGAGGTTTCAGGAGCAGCTGATGATAGAGAAGGGAGAGGTTTTAGAAGAGATAAGGATTCCGGCGTTGTCGCTTCAGCCCATAGTTGAGAATGCGGTCAGGCACGGCATAGGCCATAAAAAGGATGGGGGGACTGTCAGTATCGGCAGTTACGCTACCGAAGATGAATATGTGGTTTATGTAAAGGATGACGGTGTGGGATTTGAGCCTGAAAGTGTGGACGACAAGGGTCAGGATGAGCAGGAAGAGATATTAAGTGATGATGGCGGCAGGCAAAGGCGTCATGTAGGGATAAAAAATGTCAGGGAACGTCTCCGGCTTATGTGTGACGGGAGTCTGAATATCATAAGCAGTCCGGGAAACGGCTGCGAAGCGTACATAACCATACCGAGATAAGCTTGCTACGATGAGGCTTTCTGAGTTTACTATCAGGTCAAGCAGCAAGCATTCTGGCTTGGGAGATAGAGCATAGGAAAAATGGCTTAGTCAAACTACAAGTAGAAAGGATAGTGGGAGAACATGAATATTATTGCGGTTGATGATGAGAGTCTGGCTCTCGAGGGCGTTTTGAACGGACTGAAAAAAGCGGTTCCGGGAGCGGCGGTGAGAGGTTTCAGAGATCCTTCTGAGGCTCTTGAGGATACAGAGAACAAGCCTGCAGATGTCGCATTTTTGGATATAGAGATGCGTGAGATAAGCGGTATCGAACTGGCCGGCAAGCTGAAAGAGCAGAATCCTCGGATAAATATCATCTTTACAACAGGCTATAAAGAATATATGGAGGATGCTTTTGATATACATGCAAGCGGGTATATCATGAAGCCGGTGACACCGGATAAGCTGAAGAAGGAGCTCGAACATCTCAGGTTTCCGGTGGAAAGCGCTAAAGACCATATAATAGTAAAAACTTTCGGAGAATTTGGACTTTTTATAGAGGGGCAGGCGGTAACATTTTTATATCAAAAGAGCAAGGAATTACTGGCTGTGCTGATCGATGCCTGCGGAAACGTGATGACAAATGCAAGACTTATCGAGATGCTGTGGCAGGATGATGAGGGCTCCGGTTCGCATGCCTCCTATCTGAGAAATCTGATATCAGATCTGACTTCGACACTGAAGAAGTACGGTGCTGATGATATCATAGTGCGCAGGAGAGGAGTGATCGGTATAGATAAGACCGGGTTGTCCTGTGATTATTATGATTATCTGGACGGAAAGATATCGGGGGCGGAGAACGCCGATGAATATCTGTCGCAGTATGCCTGGGCAGAACCGACTCGTGAGGCGTTACGCAGCAAGCAGTAGGATATTTTTTATGATCCACTGGATGAAAAGTATGGCAATGCCTACATATAGATATATCATCCTGAAGTGGAGGACATACGGAGATGCAGATGCCTCGTGATGATGTTTTGGCTGTCCGGCCTGTATATGTTCATCCTTGTCACATGACCGTGTTGAAAGTTTGGATCTTATCAGACTTACGGTATTTGCGGATATGTCGACAAGGGCGCAGGCAGTCACATACAGTATGATCGGATGCGCCAAAAAGCTGTCTGTCAGATGCCCCTCGACAAGTGAGATCACGGCGTGTGTGCCGCCGCAGCCTGGGCAGTACAGTCCCGTGGCACTTCTGAAGAAGCAGGGGAAGACGAGGTCATCGGTCGGCGTGAAAAGCCCCGTGTGATGCAGTATTCCTATCACGACGAGACCGATCATGATGATCCACGATATGACGTAAAAGCAGGTATCAGTTTTCATGATCCTGATTATAATACATATTTTCATGGATGGCAAGTGACTGTTTAGTCTGAATCGTTACTATTCAGCCTGAATAACAAACATGAATGCTTACGGATGCAAGCATCCGATGTATTTATGGGTGTAATTCAGCTGTGAATAGTAACTTTAGAAACAAAGGCTTGCGGCGAGCGGGTTTTTATAGTATAATAGAAGTTACGGTTTTAGATGATGGAGGTATAAGAAAATGGCTATAAATGTAGTTTCGGATCCGGTCGAGGTCAGAAATCAGGTAAAGAAGTGGAGAGCCGAGGGCTTGAGCATAGGACTGGTCCCTACCATGGGATATCTGCATGAGGGGCATCAGAGCCTGATACAAAAGAGTGTCGAGCAGAACGATAAGACGGTTGTAAGGGTGTTTGTCAATCCTATACAGTTTGGACCGAACGAGGATCTGGCAACCTATCCCAGGGATATGAAACGTGATACGGAACTCTGTGAGAGTACAGGGGCCGATCTGATCTTTCATCCCGAACCATCCGATATGTATGCGGATGATTTCTGCACATTTATAGATATGGATAAGGTCACTAAAAATCTTTGCGGCAAGACCAGACCGACACACTTCAGGGGAGTATGTACTGTCTGCGGAAAGCTGTTTCATATCGTCGCTCCTGACAGGGCGTACTTCGGACAGAAGGATGCACAACAGCTGGCTGTCATCAGACGCATGGTCAGAGATCTGAACTTTGATCTGGAGATAGTTGGATGTCCGATCATACGTGAGGAGGACGGACTGGCAAAGAGCTCCAGAAACACGTATCTGTCGCCGACTGAGAGACAGGCCGCTATAGTACTGCATAAAGCATTGACGGCAGGCGAGGAGCAGATAAAGGCAGGCGAGACGGATGCGATGGTAGTCAAGGAGACTATCAGTGGTATCATAGATGCGGAGCCTTTGGCGGAGATCGACTATGTTGAGGTTGTCGACTTTGACAGTATCGAGCCGGTTGCACGTATAGAGGGCAACACACTTGTTGCGGTTGCAGTATACATAGGGAAGACCAGGCTTATAGATAACTTTATCATAGGCTGAACTTAAAGCGTTACGACCTGTGCGGTGCATGGATGAGCAGGACGGTATACATCTTTGGTTGAGAAGGAGATTCGTGATCTCATGCAGATAAAGGATAAAACAGTTATAGTCGGGGTGACCGGTTCCATAGCGGCTTATAAGGCGGCGGATCTGGTGAGCACACTTGTAAAAAAGGGCTGCGATGTTTTTACGATCATGACTGAAAATGCAGTCAATTTTATAAACCCCATAACCTTTGAGACATTGACGGGACATAAATGTCTTGTTGATACATTTGACAGGGATTTCAACTTCAATATAGAGCATGTATCACTTGCGTCAAGGGCGGATGCATGTATCATCGCTCCGGCTACGGCAAACATCATCGGAAAGCTTGCCTGCGGTATAGCCGATGATATGCTGACGACTACGGTCATGGCTGCCAAGTGTCCGAAGCTTGTCGCTCCGGCTATGAATACCGGGATGTATGATGAGCCTGTGCTGCAGGACAATCTCAGAAGACTTAAGGGATACGGATACGAGATAATAGAGCCCGATGAGGGACGGCTTGCCTGCGGTGTTACCGGACGGGGGAGACTGCCGGATACGGGCGTTCTGCTTCAGTATCTATACAGATCAATTGAAGAGAAAAATGATTTGCGTGGAAAGAAAGTTGTAGTGACTGCCGGACCTACAAGGGAACCCTTTGATCCGGTCAGGTATATCACCAATCATTCTACGGGGACGATGGGATATGCGATAGCAGCCTCAGCTTGGAGACGGGGAGCGGATGTGACTCTCATCTCGGGCACGGAGAGTCTTCCGGATCCGGTCGGGGTAGAGACTGTGCATGTTGAAACTGCGGAGGATATGTTTTTGGCAGTGCGGGAGCATTTTTCCGGAAGCGATATAGTGATAAAGGCGGCAGCGGTTGCCGACTATACACCTGCGGTGGTGTCTGATGAGAAGATCAAAAAGAGTGATGACAGCATGCAGGTTGAGTTAAAGAGGACTACGGATATACTGTCATGGCTCGGGGAGAACAAGGTGGCAGGGCAGTTTATCTGCGGTTTTGCGATGGAGACGGAGAATCTGGTAGAGCGGGCAAAGGATAAGCTTGCAAAGAAAAATGCCGACATGATAGTTGCGAACAATCTCAAAGTTGACGGAGCGGGATTCGGCGGAGATACAAACGTGATTACTATCATAACGGCAGATGGCGTAAGAGAACTTCCGCTGATGAGCAAGGATGATGCGGCGGATGAGATTCTCGGTGCTATCGGGGAAAGGTTACGGGATAGGTAAAAGTCAAGGATGACAGATACGTAGGTCGTCGCTCCGATGGTCGACAGGGGAGATATGCGATCGGACAGTGGTACGGCAGGCGTATGGAAAGGCGAGGGAAAAAGTGGCTAAGCATGAGATGATAGCTGTGCTTATAGGTCAGGCTGATGAGGAATATCAGAAGCGTTTTTTGAATGGGCTTTTGACACAGATGAAGAAAGCGGATATGGATGTCTGCGTTTTTTCCATGTACAGAAAATACCAGTCGACTCCGGAGAGAGAGCTCGGCGAGTCCAATATCTATCAGCTTGTGAACTATGACAGGTTTGACGGTATCGTGATGCTCAAGGATACCATACAGACCAAGGGGATAGCCGCGAGACTGGAGCAGGAGATACATGACAGATTTGCGGGACCTGTGCTCGTGATCGAGCAGGAGAGTCTTTTCTTTGATTCGGTTTGTACTGACGGATATTCTCCCATAGTGGATCTGATAGAACATCTTATATTGAAGCACGGATACAAGGACATAGCATTTTTAACGGGTAAAGAGTGGCACCCGCATTCCAAGCAGAGGCTGGAGGCGTACAAAGAGACTATGAAAAAGCATGGTCTTACGGTGTCGGATGACAGGATATTCTACGGCGATTTCTGGTACAAGAGCGGAGAACTCTGTGTGGAACAGCTTCTGGCTACTGAGAAGGGATTGCCGGAGGCTATAGCCTGTGCCAACGATCAGATGGCGATAGGCGTCTGTGAGGAGCTCGAGAGAAAAGGATATAAAGTGCCTGAGGATGTCGCGGTAGTCGGGTTTGACTCGACCTATGAGGGGCAGACCTGTCCGGTGCCGCTCACATCAGCGGTGGTGGCGGCGAGACTTTGCGGTATCTACGCAGCGGATTATATCATTTCCAAGCTTAAGGGACGCGAGGTGCAGGAGTTTACCGGGCGTGCCGAGATGGTCATAGGACCAAGCTGTGGATGTCCTGATGAAGAGTGCACTCTCGGACATGAGCTGACGCTCAGAAAGACCTGGGGAACCGAGCTTTCAGATGACGGTTTCGAGTCTATCAATAACTTCATGGGCGATGATCTGATGATCCAGAACAATCTGCTGAGTTTTCTGGGAACGGTTTACGCATATGCCTATCAGATAGAGAAAGCAGAGGAGGTGCATCTGTGTCTGAACTCATCTTGGGCTGATATGGATTATGAGGATTCGGTGCATTGTAAAAATGACGGCTACGAGAATCGCATCCTGCATGCTGTTGAGTATCACAGGGACGGAAGCGACGGACAGGTAAGCATAGATGATTTCTTTGATGTCGGGGAGATGCTGCCGGGTCTGGGACTCAGGAGGGAAGCAACTGTTTACTATTTCACGCCCGTGTTTTTCGAGGATGAATGCTTCGGTTATCTCGTGGTAAACTACGGAGATAAGCCTGAGACATATGATAAAATCTATAGAGACTGGGTGATACTTCTGTCCCGATCGCTTGAGGCGCTTCGTAGAAATGTCGGGCTTCGCGTGTTTGAAAAAAAGAGTATAGAATCCAGGAGGTTTGCTACTGTCAGGCCTGCAGATAAGCTTTCGGGGGAGGAAAAGGTTGACTATGATATGGTCGAGAGGATACTCGATCAAAATCTCCTTACTTATCACTTCCAGCCTATCGTGAGGGTGTCGGATGGTGAGATCTACTCCTATGAGGCATTGATGAGATCCACCACGGACAGACGTATATCTCCTCTTGCCATCATCAGATACGGTGGGATGATGGGCAGGCTTATGGATATCGAGAGGGCAACATTTTTAAACGTATTGAAGATAGTAGAAGATAAGTCATTTATTTTCGGTGACAGGAAGATTTTTATAAATAGTATCCCCGGAGTTAAGCTTGATGAGTCGACTTCTGTCAAGGTAGACAGGGCACTGGACAAGCATGCCGGGAATATCGTCGTGGAGATGACTGAGGAGGCTGAGCTTTCTGAGGAGGATCTGGATGAGGTAAAGGCTTATCTCAGGAGTAAAGGGATAGAGATCGCGGTGGATGACTATGGTACAGGATACTCAAATGTATCGAATCTTCTGCGATATATGCCCGATTATGTCAAGATAGACAGATCGCTGCTGAGCGATATACAGAACAAACCACAGAAGCAGTATTTTGTGCGTGAGATCATCGATTTCTGTCATGACAACAAGATCATGGCTCTGGCTGAGGGTGTTGAAACGTCCGAAGAGCTGCGTATGGTTATACACTTAGGAGCGGATCTGATCCAGGGTTACTATACAGCGAGACCGGCGCCGGATCTGATAACAGAAGTCGGTGAGTCTATAAAGAAAGAGATCGTTACCTATGACAAGGAACGCAGAAACGGTTTGACCAAGCGCAGCTACAGAGCCGGAAGGACGGTGAGGGTTGCTCTCAGTACTCTGGTGAAGAATGGATATTCGGAGATCGTGGTCGGTGAGGATAATCCCACATGCCGTGATGTGACATTTACCGGTACACCGGGTGTGACGACCGATCTGCACATGCACATAGCACCGAACTATACCGGTGTTCTGACGTTGGAAAACGTATATTTTTCCAATGCAAAAGGAAATCCGTGTATCGATCTGGGTGAGAATACGGATGTTACACTGGTGTTCCGTGGGGAGAATGTGTTAAGGCGCGGAGGTATAAGAGTGCCGAGGACGTCCAGACTTGTCATCGAGGGCAACGGAGATCTCAAGATCAAGTTGGATATGGAGGAGTATTACGGTATAGGAAATGATCTTTTGTCAAATCATGGGGAGATAATCTTTGAGCAGGATGGAGAGATATACATAGAGACGTCCGGAAAGAAGGGCGTCTGCATAGGCTCCGGACACGGCGGCAAGACGCATATACGCAGAGGTAAGTTCTTCCTGGATGTAAACTCCGATGAGTGCGTGGGTATAGGTGCTGTGAGCGGTGACAGTGATCTGAGGATATCGTCTTGTGCTATCGGGACTGAGTTCTCTCTGTATAAAGGTGTCTGCATCGGTTCGTTGGAGGGTAACTCAAAGACGTATATTACCAAGAGCTCAGTAAAGAGTATGATTGGCGGCAACGAAGTGGTGAATATCGGTACCGTGGACGGAAAGATGGGATCGGTTGAGGTAGAGAATGCCGGTCTGGCCCTGACTGTCAGGGGAGACAGATCGACAGCTATGGGATCGATCAGGGGCGATACAAAGGTGAAGATGGCCTATACCGGACTGAGAGTTGACGGGCGCGGAAAACAGGCGCTGGTCTTTGGCGGAATCGATGGAAAAACGGATATAGATGTTCATAACTCCGATACGCTGATCAGGATCAGGACTGAAGCGGAACGGGGTCTCGTGACACGACGTGATGTGGCAAGACTTGCAGACGCTCGTTTTCAGGTTACGATCAATGATGAGGCGGTTGATATAGTTGAGTAATCAGAGACTGATAAGTCAGGAGCCGGGACGGCTGATGTTCGACAGATGTTTTGTGCCGAGCATCTAAAGCTCGCACAAAACATCTGCGAACGCCCGTCCCGTGTCAGATCGTGATCAGTTCAAATAGAGTAATTATAAACTAAATCAGGGGGTGCCTCATGAGGTATGAATCGATCAAAAAGGTACACGAGGGGAAGTTTATTACAAGATATGACGTGACGTATACTACCGCTTCGGGACATGAAAAAACATATGAGATGATCAGCCGCAATCCGGATATAACCGATCTGGAGGGACTACGCAGCAAGCGTCCCGATGCTGTGGTGTTGATACTGACTGATATGAGCGGGGACAGGATACTGCTGAACAAGGAGTTTCGTATGGCGACCGGGCAGTGGATATTCAACTTTCCGGCAGGGCTTATCGACGGTGATGAGAAGCCTGAAGAGGCCGCAAAGAGGGAACTTCGTGAGGAGACCGGGTTGCTGCTCGAGCAGGTTGAGGATGTCGTTCCGCTCAGCTTCAGCGCTGTGGGATTCTCCAACGAGACCAATGTCTGTGTGTTCGGCAGGGCGTCAGGCACTATACAGCCCAGTGATTC
>JAFSTZ010000373.1 GCA_017445525.1 Eubacterium sp. | reverse complement strand
GACGGTCACCACCGGCCTTTGCAGCATCCATCATGATGTTCTCGGTAGCCATAAACGGCAGCTCAGCCATCAAGTGTTTATGGATAACCTTGTCATAAACCACCAGACCGCTTGATACATTTAAGTACAGATCGAGTATTCCGTCTACCGCTAAAAATGCCTCCGGAACCGACAGTCTCTTGTTTGCTGAGTCATCCAGCGTCCTCTCAAACCACTGCGTAGCCGAGGTAATCGCCGGATTCAGCACATCAACCATCACATATCTCGAAAGTGATGCTATCCTCTCACTTCTCATGGGATTTCTCTTATATGCCATGGCAGAGGATCCGATCTGACCTTTTTCAAACGGCTCCTCCACCTCCTTCAGATGCTGAAGGAGTCTGATATCATTTGAAAACTTATGCGCACTGGCAGCTATGCCTGCCAGAACATTTATCACACGTGTATCGAGCTTCCTGGAGTAGGTCTGCCCCGAAACCGGGTAGCATGCGTCAAATCCCATCTTCTGCGCTATCATCCGGTCGGCCTGCCTGCATTTCTCCCCATCACCGTCAAAAAGCTCGAGGAAGGATGCCTGAGTACCTGTCGTACCCTTGGAGCCGAGAAGCTTCAGGCTTCCGAGTACATAGTCCAGATCCTCCAGATCCATCATAAGCTCGTGAATCCACAGAGTGGCACGCTTACCGACCGTAGTTGGCTGAGCCGGCTGAAAGTGAGTAAATGCAAGCGTCGGAAGCTCCCTGTATTTATCTGCAAAGTCAGAAAGTGCAGCGATGACATTTATCAGCTTCTTCCTGACAAGCCTCAACGCCTCACGCATGATGATCACATCCGTGTTGTCCCCGACATAGCAGGACGTCGCACCCAGATGGATGATGCCGGCCGCCGAGGGGCACTGCTGACCGTAAGCATAAACATGGCTCATCACATCATGCCTTACGATCTTCTCACGCTCTTTTGCAACATCGTAGTTTATATCCTCCGCATGGCTTATCAGCTCCTCGATCTGTTCCTTCTTTATACGGGGCTCGCCATCGGTTCCCTTCAGTCCCAGCTCTGCCTCAGTCTCGGCGAGAGCGATCCACAGCTTCCTCCATGTCCTGAACTTCATATCCTGTGAGAAGATAAACTGCATCTCTTTGCTCGCATACCTTTCCGAAAGCGGGCTTTGATATCTGTCTGTTGCCATCTGTTTTCCTCCTGTAGAATAAAGTATTTTCATTGTATTGATTAAATCATAATTGTATTATCTTAATGCTAAATCAGTGCTGACACATGCGTTTCCTTATGAGAAAATCGCAACTCAAGCTATCTTCTTATACTGTTTTTTCTATGTTGTCCTTATCGTAGAACCTCTTGATATCTCCAACCTTTGCCGACATGTTTTTCAGCAACATATCTGCCAATACCAGTTGAACCATGGACTCCACAACAACAACCGCCCTCGGAAGAATAACCGGATCGTGGCGTCCTCCTATGGAGATATCCACTTCTTTGCCACTCCTGTTTACGGTTCTCTGCTGCTTATGGATGGACGGCGTCGGCTTGAAAGCAGCTCTCAATACTATATCACTGCCGTCGCTTATGCCACCGAGCACTCCTCCTGCATGATTGGACATCTTAGCTATGATATCAGACTTTTCTCCGTCTTGCAAGCAAAATCCATCATTGTTCTGCGAACCCGTGTGATCTATAACCCCAAATCCATCCCCGATCTCAACGCCTTTTACAGCGCCTATGGAGAATAACGCACCCGCAAGTGCAGCATCCAGCTTATCAAAAACCGGATCACCAAGACCGGGCATAACTCCGGTAGCTAT
>JAFSTZ010000372.1 GCA_017445525.1 Eubacterium sp. | reverse complement strand
TTATCCGGCTTTTCACCACCGGTAACGTCAGCTGTTGTCATCGTCTGACCATTTTTATAATATACATCACTGAAGGTTTCGTTTTCCTCAGTTTCGTCTGATATTTCACCCAGGATCTTATCAAGGTCTATCTGGATAAATGTAAGCCGCACCGGCACAGTATTTATCTTTACGCCTTTCAGCGGAACAACAAGTATCAGCTGCTTTCTCGACCCATACAGATTGGCCATATAGATGGCGGGCTTTGTGATATCCTCTGTCAAAAATGAATATCTGCTGACTCCCGAGATAGTAGAATGCTCGGTGTACATCAATTCATTCTCATCCACCACGGCAAGCTTGTCATAATCATATATATTTCTGATCGATCCGAGAAAACTTCTCAGGTCATCCTGGCTTACAAAATACTTTCTACCGGAATTGCTGAAGATACGGCCTAAATCCTGCTCAGCCTCCTTCAGTCTGTTGCTTATGGTCAGCGATCTGCGTTCCCCCAACTCCTTCAGATAGAACCTGCTTATGGAGTGTACCGCATCATCGGAGCTTTTCTCTGCAAGATGGTTGTTCTGCATAGAAGTAAGTAGCAAAACAACGGATATAAATATAAAGAATATCGCCCCTATAGTAACTTTGTTAAAAAATCTGCGCAAAAACCTCATTCCTGATCTCCGTATAGCTTGTACAGCATGGCAGCTGCATCCTTCTGATATATCAATGTTGTCTTTTCTTCTGTGAGCTCTTCATATCCCTCACCCGGCTTCAAGCCATCGGCGACCTTGATGGCAGTCTGTATGGTATCAAATCCTATAGAGCAGCAATCCTGCACTCCCAGACAGTAGATATATCCATCCTTCAGAAGTCTGAGTGCCCTCTCATCATGATCCATACCGACAATAGTCACCTGATCCTCCAGCTTTTTGGTGGCAACCGCGTGAGCAACTCCAACCGGATTCACCATATTGCAGCAAATAAAACCGACTATATCGGGGTTGGCATCTATAAATCTGGAAGCGATCTTCTCAGCCCTGTCAGCCGACTCCCTGTCGTAATCTATACCGACTATGCTTATATCCGGATATTTATCCAGAACGGATCTTGCACCTCTCAGACGCTCCTCATGACAGGGAGCCCCATGATCTCCGACTATGATACCGATCTTGCCTGCATAGCCTATCCTTTCGCACAGAGCTTCAGCCAGAGCTGCTCCGTCCTGCTCATTGTGCGTGTTCCCGACATATGCTATACGCTTGCAACCGTCTTTTGGATCGGTATCCGAGCTGGAGAAGGTGATAACCTTCTGTCCTTTGTTTATCAGCGTATTGATGACAGGCGTTATCTGAGCCGAATCAGCCACATCGACACCCCTGTTTCCTGCATCCAGAAGTCTTTTTCTCTGGTCCTCCGCATCCACTGCCTGCGGAGCGAGATACTCATAATTGATGGTCACTCCCCTCTCCGCATACTGATCAGCCGCATCCTCGAGTCCCATGGCAACCGCATCCCACCAGGGATGAACGATCTTGTATGTAAAGTAAAAATTGTACTCTTTTTTCTTTGGGACATAATCATCCAAGGTATGCTCAAAGCTCACTGCCGACTCCACGACATGGTTCTCTCCATCCTGCTCTTCACTGACATCGGTATCGGTCTCAGCTTTTTTCTGCACATCAGGGCTTTTTTCGGTATCTGTTTCAGTGTCACATGCATACATCATAAGAGCTGTCATACACATAAACATCATAAGAATGATTTTTTTAGCTTTCATAAAAATAATCCTCATCATATTTTGTTGTTTCCATACGCAAGCACACAAAGTATAGCATATTTATCCGAGATTGTCCATATCCTTTTTCTTCTATGAAAATGTATATTGACTAATTATGTTGACTAATGTGTCAAATATGTGGTATAATGTCCCGGCAGACTGTCCAGAGAACCGTATTTTAAGATAGTCTGTAGGATCCGATACGGATATAATGTGAGGAAAGAGCCTATGAAGACCGATAAGTTGCAAAATGTCCTGACCGGCTACCTCAGATGGCCGATCATACTGGGACTGTTGCTTCTGGTTATGAATGTACATATATACTATCTTGACAACGAGATTGGTATGATCATAGCAATCTACGTCATCGTATATATGCTTTTTGCCATGCTTCTGTTTTTAGTCAGAAAGCGCTCAGTAGCAAAAGATATCGTAGCTTACGCCATGAGTTTTCATGCAGCTACAAACGAGATAGCTTCCGATCTGGAATTCCCGATGTGCATACTTGATTTCAAAGGCATCAGTGTCTGGGACAACAATCTTTTCAGAAACACCTTTGCCTCCGAGCTCGGGCGCCGTTTCAGCATAGAAGAGGCCATCCCGGATATCACTGCCGACATGATGCCGGCAAACGACGGTGATATAAGGGAGCACGAGTTTGACTTCGGCGAAAAGCACTACAAAGCATTTATACGCAAGATGAATATTGATGCAAACAAAAATGTATCAAAAAAAGCCGCAGCGGAAATGAAAAGGAAATCCGGACATGCCGGCATCAGCGGGCATCTCTATCTGCTCTATATTTTTGATCAGACCGAGCTGATAAACATCCGTCAGGAAAACTACGACCAGCGCATGGATGTAGGACTTCTCTACATAGACAACTACGAGGAAAGCCTGGATACAGTGGATGATGTAAGGCGTGCTCTGCTGATAGCCCTGGTCGATCGTAAGATAAATAAATACATGCTGAACCATGATGTGATCATCAGGAAGCTGGAAAAAGATAAATACATCTTTATGATGCAGCACAAGTATCTCGCCGAGATGCAGGCTGACAAGTTCTCGATACTTGAGGACATAAAATCAGTAAATGCCGGTGTAGCCGACGAGACAAACATAACCATATCCATCGGTATAGGTTCAGAGGTTGAGACCTACAGAAAGCGCCAGGAGTACGCAAGATCCGCTATCGATCTGGCACTGGGACGCGGCGGAGATCAGGTCGTCATCAAAACCATGGACAACACCCTCTACTACGGAGGAAAGAGTATAGAGCAGGAGAAAAATACCCGCGTCAAGGCCCGTGTAAAGGCTCACGCACTCAGGGATTCCATACTCATCGCAGACAAGGTGATCATCATGGGTCACAATATGCCCGATGTCGATGCGATAGGAAGCGCACTCGGCATCTACCGCATCGCCACAGATCTGGGCAAGACTGCAAGAGTCGTTGTAAACAGCGTCACATCCGCTCTGGAGCCCCTGCTTGATCTGTTCAAAGGCAATAAAGACTATCCTGACGATCTGTTCCTGACTGCAGCCGCAGCCTCCGAGTTTGTCGGCAACGGACTGGGAGTCCTGCTGGTAGTAGTAGATGTAAACAGACCGTCATACACGGATGCACCCGGTCTCATAGACAAGGTGTCATCCATAGTAGTTATCGACCACCACCGTCAGACCGGCGAAGCTTTCCAAAACCCCACGCTGTCATACGTGGAGCCGTTTGCTTCATCCGCCTGCGAGATGGTAGCCGAGATCATACAGTACTCGGGAGACGAGATCCGCCTGCGCACACTCGAGGCAGATGCACTGTACTCGGGCATCATGGTGGACACAAACAACTTCATGAACAAACCGGGTGTCAGGACCTTCGAAGCCGTCGCATTTTTAAGAAGAAGCGGCGCAGAGATGATACGTATCAGAAAGATGTTCCGTACAGATCTGGAGGAATACAAGATCCAGGCAGAGGCTGTCAGAAATATGACCCTGTTTATGGATTCATACGTTATCGCACCTTGCAACGCTGACGGATTCGCTGATCCGACCATCATCGGTTCAAAGATCGCCAACACATTCCTGGATATCCAGGGTGTGAAAGCATCCTTTGTACTGACACCGTATAACGGCAAAATATTCATCAGTGCCAGATCCATAGATGAACTGAACGTCCAGCTCGTCATGGAAAAACTCGGCGGAGGCGGACATATAAATATGGCCGGTGCACAGCTGACAGACTGCACTCTTGATGAGGCTATGGAAAAGGTTAAACAGGTTCTGCTGAACATGAGAAAGGAAGGTGACATAGATTGAAAGTAGTACTTTTTGAGGACGTCAAATCACTTGGAAAAAAGGATGATATAGTTGAAGTTTCCGACGGTTATGCGAGAAACTTTATCTTCAAGAAAAAGCTCGGAGCGGAGGCTACACCAAAGGCTCTCAACGACTTAAAACTCAAGAAGCAAAACGAGGAGAAGGTCGCTGCCGATAAGCTTGCCGAGGCAAAAGCCCTCGCCGCTGACATCGCCAACAAGTCAGTAGAAGTTGCGATCAAAGCCGGACAGGACGGAAGAGCATTCGGCGCAGTATCATCAAAAGAGATTTCCGTGGCTGCCAAGGAACAGCTCGATATGGATATAGACAAAAAGAAGCTGGTTCTCAAAGAGCCCATCAAAGCAGTCGGAACTTATCAGGTTCCACTCAAGCTTCACCCTCAGGTTACTGCAGAGTTAAAGGTGATCGTTAAAGGAATATAGGATATATGGAAGAAGAACTTATGATGAAAAAAGTCATGCCGCATGACTTAAAGGCCGAGCAGTCCGTTATCGGATCTGTGCTGATAGATAACGATACCCTGTCAGATGCCTGCGATATACTCAGTGTGGATGACTTTTATGATATTCCGTGCCAGAGGATCTTCGGGGCGATTAAAGAACTGTACAAGGAGTCTGCCCCCGTAGATCTGGTTACTCTCTCAGACAAGATGAGTGCCATGGGCGTGCCTGCAGATATCAGGAGTCCGGAGCATCTTTCTGAAATCATAAACACTGTCCCGACATCAACTCATATCGACAGATATGTAAAAATAGTCCGGGACAAATCCTATATGAGACAGGTTTTAAAACTGGCCAACGAGATCTCCGACAAGGGATACAAGGAGGACGGAACATCAGAGGATCTGCTCCAGTCCGCAGAGGCAGAGATATTCAAGCTCTCGGAAAACTTCCAGGCAAATCTCCATCGTGACGGAAACATGCACGACATCATGATGGATACCATAAACAGCATAGAAGCAGCGGGAAAAGCCGGCGGACGCGTCACCGGTATCTCAACCGGATTCAGGGATCTTGACTATGTGACAGCAGGACTGCAGCACTCAGAGCTTTTCCTGATAGCAGCGAGACCCGC
>JAFSTZ010000371.1 GCA_017445525.1 Eubacterium sp. | reverse complement strand
GTCCGTTTCAGGATTAAGTGTATTTGGTCGATCAACCTTACATCCTAGAAAAGTTAACGACAGATCGTATGAATTATCAACAAACCTATCAATCGATATACCTTGCCTATCCAGAACAGATTTTACATAGGATCCACCATCTGAGCATCCCCATACCACGACATTTTTATCCTTATTTATTCTATTTATATTAATCCGACTCTCACAAAGGCTCTCAAAATCAAACATTTCACCTCTCTATTCTCCACATCTATTTAATCAACAATTCTTCTTCACAACATCCACTACCGTCTCTGCAATATACTCACGATCATCTTTACCTACCCACCAGCCGACAGGGATACAGAGATGTGTCTGATTAAACTTCTCTGAGTTTGGAAGCTCTGTGTAATACTCCCTGAACATCGAATGTGTATCGTTTCTCGCATGAACTTTTGACGCCATAATTCCTGACTCATTAAGCTTTGCCATAACTGCATCACGATTGTTTACGTGAAACGTATAAAGCCAGTAAGAGGATTCTCCATTCGGATTCTCCGGTGCCACTGTAATCTTATCACAGTCTGCGAAAACCTCATTATAGTATTTGGCATTCTCACGAGCAGCACCAACCAGTTCACTCATATGTTTGAAATTCTCATTTCCTATAAGTGCACAGATATCATTCATGTGGAACTTATACCCGGCCTCTGCCACATCGATCTCACAACGAAGATCCACACCTTCTCTGCGGGTTCTGTCAATACCATACCATCTCAGAAGAAGTGCACGGTCAAGATCTTTTTGATTGTTCATAAGCAGGATACCACCATCCACGCTGGTGATACACTTGATCGCCTGTAACGAAATACAAGTAAAATCACTGGAGTTTCCACACGGTTTTCCCTTATATCTCATAGCGATACCATGAGCCGCATCTTCTACCGTCTTGATGTTATACTTATGTGCTATTTCATTTATCTCATCGATCAGGCACGTATTTCCACCCCAGTGAACCATAACTATCGCTTTCGTCTTATCACTGATTTTATTTTCGATATCCTTGGGATCGATATTTCCCGTAATTGGATCAACATCTGCCCATACGATCTTTGCTCCGTTGTTGATGATTGGAGTATTGGTAGCAGTACAGGTGATCGCTGTCGTTATGATCTCTGCATCTTTATCTATATGTGATGTTTTCGGTGTATCCGGATACAACGACATATGATATGCGAGATGAAGTGCTGCTGTACCGTTATTGACCGTAGCAAGGTAAGGATTCCCAAAATAAGCCTTCAAGTTTTTCTCAAACTCCTCAACCTTTGGCCCCTCTCCGATCCATCCACTGTGGATGGTTTCCAAAAGCGGTTTGTCCACCTCGTCTGCCATGTAAACCTTAAACAAAGGAATTGTTTTATCCATATCTCTATTCTCCTTTCATTAACATATTCTACCTATCTCTTTAATACTCCAAATTCCTTACTGAATACTCGTTCGGTATCAAGATCACCCATATAGTTTATATCCGGAATCGGGCTACATAACCACTCAGCATCAATATTATCAGCATCATCAAAAACCTGTATATTATCCACACTATAGTACGGTCTCTGTTTTACTGTCTCATCATTCAACAATAGTTTCCTTCCAAAGGTAACAGCTTCCGAATACCGAAACGATGTCTCATCACCGGGATCACATATTTCCAAAATACATCTGCATTTCAGCAGCTCTTCCAAAGACTCCTCATAACTGAGTGGGCGTTCCAGATAATATATACCTTCTTCATCGATCTTTTCTTCTTCTTTGTCATACAACAGAAGAAAACGGCACCTGACTCCTGCTGCGCTCGCCTTTTGATATACGCTGTATATCAACTCTTTACGTTTTTTCAATGCTCCAATGAAAAAAAGATCGTATTCCGGTTCCGATTTATACTCCATCCTATCTCTCACATCCGGAAAAAACTGAGGATAATACGTTAGTCCGTATTTTTCAGCATCTCCATGATGATAGGTGTAGCAGATATCAAAGTCCTTTTTCAGGTTATCGATACCGCCGTACTCCCGGATTAGTGCCGGCCCACCATACTCCTCTGCCTCGCACGGATCACACATCCACAAAAACTTTGTACTGTTCGGATAAGCCGCCTTAATACTCTGAAACGTATGATTTCTTCTGTGTTTTGATACGTGTGCTGATATGAATACAATCAACTTTTCTTCCGGATAAATCCCCTCTATTTCATGTCTTTCCTCACATGAGAGCAACCGCAACACGATGAAATCACCTGAATGAACAAGCTTTGAGAATGCAAAAGCGTAGCACTTGTACGAGCCGCCGAGAACCAGAACTACATTTTTTCTTTCCCTCATCCTCGGAAGGACGTATTGACTGTTGATTGTTCCGGGTAGGATGATTCTGTCTCTATCCACATCGTATTTATCTATCAGCATTTCAACGACAGCGTCGTTATCCATAAGCGTAATCAGTATCTCGTCGTAGCGAAAAGACCGGATATCATCCGGAGCATACATTTTTACTCCACGCAATGTCTGTCCTGCCTTATCTCTGTCGATAATCCCCAAGATCCTCACATCTCTCAGATCACCACACTCGAGAAGAGCATCACAGTTATCTCCACCGCCATATATCAAGACTTCCTTCAATTCCACTCTCCTGTCGCATCTTTCAGCGCCATATCCATCAAAGTCGGATCAATCACATAATCATCGTCAAAATCATATTTTGCGTATTCCGCTTGAGAAACAAGCATACGAAAACGTATCTTTCTTTCATTCAACAACTCTACAAAGAACATATCCACAAACCCTGTTCCAAAGGTATCAACCAGGCACGTCCCACTCTTCATAAACATACAGTTCGTAAGTGATGCTCCATGCTCTGCCAACACGATATTTGCATTCCTCAAGGTCAATATCTGCTCTTCTAACGTCATGTCCTCAAGGGTAACAGTTTTTAATCCGTATTTGCCGATTACCTCGCTGCATCCAATGAGCTTTCTCGTACCGTTTCTTTTCAAATATATACGCCTGGGACGTTCATCCTGATCAATGATAACACCCCTTTCCCTGATATGCTCTAAAACAGCATCTGCCAATACTACAAGCATCTTTGCATTTTTCTTACTCGAATCAACTACATTATTGATACAATGAAGTTCTTTTACTCTGTATGGACTGGTGCCATCCAGCCTACCAATCCAGATCACGCGTTTTTCCAAGCCTTCAAACATTTCAGCCACCAGCGAGATCCACTCTCTCGCAAAGGCAGAATCATATATCAGGTAATTCCCATCAAATCCTGATCTCTCCATCTCATACACTTTGGTCATTACAGAGAATACAAAATGTCCATAGTTTACATCAGCTCCGATCTGCAACAGCGATACCGCCTTCTCAATATCGATACTCTCGTTATAATCAAATCGATCCGGCAAAAACAACTCATCCGAAGGTGAATTCGAAAGGTTTAAATATCGATCCGACTCCTGAAGCACCATACCGCTCTCAGTTACCAGATACGCATAACGATGCTTCCCACTCCAGATCGGATACGCAAATACTCTAACATCTTTTACGACATCTACGGTCAATTTCCCACTAACTGAATCATACGTTTTTTCAGCAAACTCCTCAGCGAAAGCCCTATCATTGCACTTAAGATTATAGATCTCTATACCCTGTACATTAAAAATATCTTCAAGCTGTTTATAGGTGTTTTCATCCTGTATACCGATAATTAATCCATCTATCCTACCGTCATCAAAGAGTTGTCTCGCTTCATCGTAACTATATATATGCTTGATATCCAGGAAAATCTCTTCGTCAAATATTGCTCGTCCAGAATCAAACTGTTTATTCAATTCCTCCGCTCTTCTATCGCCTAAACCAACTACTTCATAGCGATGGGTATAGTATGCTCGCAGAACCTTATACAGATACCTGCCATATTCTCCTATGCCCCATACTATAACTCTCTTCACAATTACTCTTCCTTTTTCATCACAATTTCTCGTTTCAACCTATCCCCACTGCCTTCAATACTCTCTCACAGTTTCTGTTATCCTGAAACTCATTCATCTCCATGCTGATACAACGACGCTTGTCACGATACAGATCAACTCCCGATGCAACATCATCTATGAAACTCTCCAGTTCTTCCTCCGTGTATACAGGAACACCGGGTATATAATCCTCGATAGGATCAAATACAAATCCGATTGATTTTTCATACTCCTCTTTGTCATCCAGAGAAAAAGCCATCGGTCTGTCCAACATCGTATAGTCCATAGCCACTGACGAATAATCACTGATCAGGGCATCCGCATAGTGCAGCAACTGATTTATATGGATATGTCTTTTCGACAATTCATAATTATCCAAGATAAAAATGTTGCTGTATTTGTTTTTAAAAGCTATATTATCTTCCTGTTCCGGATGGATCTTTAGAACTACAACAGTGTTTAACTCTTTTAACCTGCTATTAAACCGATCCATCTCGTCGAAGGTTCGTATTACCGGCATACTTGTCTCATTATGCACGGTATCATTGTCAGTTATAGAGCCCTTTCCCGTCTTACGTATAGTAGGAAGCCAAAAAACATACTTCTCTGCATCAGGAGCCCTAAAGCCTTTCCACACAGCTTCATCAACCGGATCAAACAACCAGTCCTGCTTAGGCAAGCCCGTGATCAATAACTGATCTCTCCTTAACTGAAACAGCTTTTCATGTATATTCTTATAAAGCTCTCCCGCAACTGTCATATACTCATACTGAAACGAGCTGTCCTCATATACGTTCCTGGCCTTAAACC
>JAFSTZ010000370.1 GCA_017445525.1 Eubacterium sp. | reverse complement strand
GATGATCGCTTTCAGGGATCGTATGGCAGAGAAATACGGGCTCGAAATGCTCGTCTACACCAACGAGGAAGGAGTAAAGCAGGGTATAAATCCGTTCGATCACGGTTCTGCTTATACCGACATCATGAAGACGCAGGCACTCAAGCAGGCGCTTACCAAGTACGGTTTTACTGCTGCATTTGGCGGTGGAAGGCGTGATGAGGAGAAGTCCAGAGCGAAGGAGAGGATATTTTCCTTCAGAAACTCCGAGCAGGCATGGGATCCCAAGAACCAGCGGCCGGAGATGTGGAAGCTTTATAATACAAAAATACATCAGGGCGAGAGCATGAGAGTTTTCCCGATATCGAACTGGACCGAGAAGGACATCTGGCAGTACATACAGCGTGAGCAGATCGAGATCGTGCCGCTGTACTTCGCCGATGTAAGACCGGTCGTAGAGCGCGACGGCAACATCATCATGGTGGATGATGACCGCATGAGACTTGAGCCGGGCGAGAAGCCGCAGATGAAGAGTGTGAGATTCAGGACGCTGGGATGCTATCCGCTGACCGGCGGTGTTGAGTCTGAGGCGCACACTCTTGATGAAATCATAGCCGAGACACTCGGAGCCGTGGAGTCAGAGAGGACCAGCCGTGTAATCGACCACGACGGCGGAGCAGCAAGTATGGAGAAGAGAAAAAGAGAGGGGTATTTCTGATAGCCTGAGTTCGTTTATGATAGTTATCATACATACAGACGGGTATGTTATAAAGCCGTTTTAGGAGGAAACCATGAAACAACTACTTAAATTCATCACCTGCGGAAGTGTTGACGACGGAAAGTCAACTCTGATAGGACATATGTTATACGATGCAAAGCTGCTTTTCGCCGATCAGGAGAGGGCACTGGAGCTTGATTCCAAGGTTGGCAGCCGCGGAGGCGAGATCGATTATTCGTTGCTTCTCGACGGTCTGATGGCTGAGCGCGAGCAGGGCATAACCATCGATGTGGCATATCGCTACTTCACCACTGATAACCGCAGCTTTATCGTAGCAGACACTCCGGGACACGAGGAGTACACGAGAAATATGGCGGTCGGCGCATCCTTCGCCGATCTTGCAGTCATCCTGATCGACGCATCAAAGGGCATACAGGTTCAGACCTGGAGACATGCCAGGATTTGCAAGCTCATGGGTATCAGACACTTTGTCTTTGCTCTGAACAAGATGGATCTGGTAGACTACGATCAGGAAACATACAAGAAGCTTGAGAAGAGCGTAAAGCGTCTGGCAGTGGATCTTGACCTCGAGAACATCAAGATCATACCGGTTTCTGCAACTGCCGGAGACAACGTAAACTTTGATTCCGAAAACATGAAGTGGTACAAGGGCGGCACGCTCCTTAACCACCTTGAGACAGTAGATGTGAGCATCAGCGCCGCCGAGGAGGGATTTGTCCTCCCCATCCAGCGCGTGTGCAGACCGGACCTTGACTATCGTGGATTCCAGGGACAGATCGAGTCCGGCGAGATCGCAGTAGGCGACACTATCAAGGTACTGCCGAGCGGTGAGGAGGCAGTAGTCAAGTCCATCTATCTGACTGACAGGGATGTGAAGTCCGCCAAGTCAGGCGATCCCGTATCCATCCAGCTCGATCGCGAGATCGATGTCTCCAGAGGCTGCGTGATGGTGAAGGATACCACGCCGGAGATCAGCCGCCTCTTCCGCGCAACTATCCTATGGATGGACGACGAGCCGCTGGTAGAGGGCAAAAGCTACATCGCTATGGTCGGCACCAAGGAGATCCCTGCGACCGTCCAGAGCATCAAGTACAAGATCGAGATAAATACAGGCGAGCACATCAAGGCTTCCAGGCTCAAGAAAAATGAGCTGGCGGAGTGCGAGATAGCCCTTGCCGAGAATATAGTCTTTGACAAGTTCGACAAGCACAGAGCGCTCGGAGAGCTGATACTGATAGACAGAGTGACCAACATGACCTCGGCCTGCGGTACCATCCTCCATAGCCTGCGCCGTTCCGGAAACCTCACCTGGCACAACATGGATATCACCAGAGAGATACGTGCGGGACAGCTCGGACAGAAGCCGCTGACACTGTGGCTGACCGGTCTCTCCGGATCAGGAAAGTCCACTCTTGCGAATGCGCTTGAGAAGCTCCTCAATATGAATGGCAAGCACACCATGCTCCTCGACGGTGACAACATCCGTATGGGGCTGAATAACAACCTCGGATTTGAGGAGGAGGATCGTATCGAAAACATCCGCCGTATCGCCGAGGTGGCCAAGCTGATGAACGATGCCGGACTGATCGTGTTGACATCATTTATCTCGCCGTTCAGATCAGACAGACAGAGAGCCAGAGATATCATAGGAGATGGCAGCTTTGTTGAGATATATGTCAGCACGCCTA
Organism: Eubacterium sp.; assembly: GCA_017445525.1. GTDB lineage: Bacteria > Bacillota > Clostridia > Lachnospirales > Lachnospiraceae > Eubacterium_F. The sequence goes on along the minus strand of JAFSTZ010000370.1, from coordinate 382 downwards.
TCGAGGAGTGTGAAAAACGCGATGTCAAGGGGCTTTATGAGAAGGCAAGACGTGGTGAGATCCCGAACTTCACCGGTATCAGCAGTCCTTACGAGGCTCCGGAGCACCCGCAGATCGAGATCGATACATCCAAGTATTCACTTGATGATGCAGTTGAGTATCTGATGAAGGAGCTGGAGAAATACATGTGACATAGCGGACTATTTGAATAAGCTTGATAAACAGTAAAACCAGAGTCAATATGAAACGTTTCAAAAGGTAGTGCCATGATCGGCATTGCCTTTTTTGATATTTTTTTAGAAATTTGAGCGTAAAATATATCAAAACAGTAAAAAAGATCAAAATTGATGATTTTTCACATGCGAAAACCCAGCGAAACGTT
>JAFSTZ010000369.1 GCA_017445525.1 Eubacterium sp. | reverse complement strand
GATATTCTTCTCTATGATCTGTTCCAAAAGAATAATGGTGGTACACTGATCATCATCGGTAGGGATGGTGACTATCCTGGGAAGACCGGACGGTACCTGGACTGTAGCAAAATCTACGGTGTTCTTGTCATTTTTATCCTGGATGAGCGCACCTATATTTAAGTATTTGTTTCTGATAAGCGGGAACGGTCTTGATGAATCTACTGCCATGGGCGTGAGTACGGGGAAGACCTCCGAGTTGAAAAATTTGTCTACATATTCGGACTGCTCTTCGTTCAGATCCTCGTAGTAGGAGATGATTTTTAAGCCCTCTCTTTTCAGTGAGGGGATCAGGCTCTTATTGTATGTGGAATATTGACGATCTGCGAAGTCGTGGGTGTAGTTCAGTATCGCTTCGATCTGCTCGATCGCAGTCATCCCCGCGATGTCAACGCCCTTGTATCCGGCGTTTACCTGATCCTTCAGCGAAGCCACGCGCACCATAAAAAACTCATCAAGGTTTGATGACGTGATGCTCAAAAACTTGAGTCTTTCCATCAAGGGTATAGACGTATCCCTCGCCTCAGATAAGATTCTGTCGTCAAAATCTAACCATGATAATTCTCTATTAAAAAACTTGTTATCTTCCTTCAGACCGTTATCCATGAAGTAAACCTCCTGTAAAATATCTGTATATCTATATAAATTATTTGTATATCTTCATTGACTGTATATCTATAAGTAAGGCGGCATTTTTATTCTTATACGGGAGCGGCGTTCGGAAAGCATTTCGAACACACTTTATACGTGTGAGAGAAATGCTTTCTCGAACATCAGCGCTCCCGGCTGTAAACTCATCCGCCGCCTGCCTTATCCTATCCCTACATATTCCTCCCTGTTTTCTTCTGCACCAGCTTAGGTCTGATACCGAAGATCTCTTCGAAGGCGTTCGCCTTGTCGTGGAACAACCCTCTCTCGAGAGTGATATCCGCCATAGTCTCCGCCGTGATCGTCAGTATGTCACCGTCAAGCCTGACTCCGACTGTTTTTATCTTGTGACGATTGCTCTTATCAAGAACGTTGGCAGTCTTCAGTATGGCATTCAGCTTGACCACTGTTATGTACTGTTCCTTGGAGATGTCATCACTTATAGAGAGATAGTCGGGGAAACGATCCTCGTTGTATCTTATCATATTTGCAATCATGCGCCGCTCTCTGTCTGATATGCCGATGAGCTCGGTATTCATGATGATATGATAGGAGTTTTCCCTGGAGTGACTGTCGCTTATAAATGATCCGATATTGTGAAGTCTCACTGCGATCTGTAACAGGAGACGTTCTCTTTTTTCGAGTCCGTGCAGTTTTTTGATGTGATCAAATATCTGCAGCGAAAGTGTCTCTATGGTTTTGATATGCTCCATGTCTGACCGGTATTTTGTAGCGACAGTATCAGCCATCGCAAGTATATCACGGGTAAAATCATGATCTATGGGCATGCGCATCTTTCTCTCCGCAAACTCCGAAGCCATACTGTCGCATAGATCGATGGGGGAGAGCACCAGCTTGTCGATATGTGCCTGTTCGACTATCTTTCTCAGTATCATGATAGTCGGGATGAGGAGTTTGGTCGTATGCTTGGGGAGACCGATGAAGTACTTGTTCTTGATCATGGATTTACTTTTTATAAAGCCATCAAACTCAGACTTGCGATCTTTCATGTAATAGTAAGCGTCGGGGATCATGCCTCCGATGGCTATCACGTGACGGATATCGATACCATTGGCATATTTTCTGAAAAAGTTGGTGATATCTTTTTCGATATACTCGTCGATAAGATCGTTGAAATCGTAGGCCTCATCCTCCATGACCTGGAGCAGCTCATGTATCCTGGATGAACCCAGAAGAAGGTTCTCGGTCACAAGAAGTGAGCCTTTATCAAATACTGAAAGCTGCATGGAGCCGGCGCCGACATCGGCTACCAGGGTGCCTTCATTTATACACTCATTGAACTTGGCGTCCTTTGCGGCAAGCGCCTTGTAGTAGAGAAATCTCGCCTCGGAGTTGGACAGCGTTCTGACATCGTAGCCTGTCTGTATACGTATCTGATCTACCAGCACAAGCATGTTCTCGGCTTCGCGGATACCGCTCGTTGCATAGACGTCGGAACTTTGGGCGCCGAACTCCTCCATGATACGCTTGAAATCATTCAGCGTGGTGCAGATCTCTGTCATGCTTTTGTATGATACTACACCGGTGGAGTAGGTTTCCTCTCCGATGGCGAACTTATGTCTGACGTGAGTGAGTTCGATGATACCGTTTTTCTTGCTGATCTCAAAGACTTTCAGAGCGATCTCGGATGATCCCAGATTGATCGCACCGTAGATGTGTCCTGCCATATATAACCCTCCGAAAAAGAATAACAATGTTGAAAGCTGACACGGTTATTTAGAATAAATCCCGATGAGTCTTTATGGAAAGAATAATATCATATTTAATGCGCTTTTTCAAGTGATTTTTTGGCTTTCCGATTTATAATTCTTGACAATCAATATACGCAGAGGATATACTGTACAGTGCTGTTTGCGAGAATCTGATTATCAGTGTTTCAATAAATAGTTACTATTCACGGCAGGCACTCCCCATTCGGAGAGTCCGTACTCGTGCACACATTTGCACTCGTGCAAGCACGGTGCATCTGTGCACACGGTACTCTACCGTGTGCTACGCACACACTCTCCTCATGTATGGGAGTGACTGCCTTCAGCCTGAATTACATCCATAAGTACATACGGATGCAAGCATCCGAAGTACTTATGGATGTAATTCAGCCGTGAATAGTAACAATAAATACAAAAGAAAGTGGGAAGATATGAAGACAAGTGATTTTTATTATGAGCTGCCGGAGGAGCTGATAGCACAGGATCCCATAGAGGACAGGAGTGCGTCAAGACTGATGATACTGGATCGTGAGAACTCTTCCTTTACACATAAGCATTTCAGGGACATCGTAGGATATCTACGTCCGGGAGACTGTCTTGTCAGAAACAATACGAGAGTGATACCTGCCAGGCTTCTCGGTGTCAAAAGAGATACCGGTGCAAAGGCGGAAGTATTTTTATTGAAAAGAAAGGAAGCGGATGTCTGGGAGACGCTCGTGCGTCCCGGTAAGAAGCTGCGTGTCGGAACCGTAGTTGATTTTGGCGGTGAGGATGGTCCGCTTTCGTGTGAGATAACAGAGGTTTTGCCTGACGGGAACAGACTTGTGAAGTTTTCCTATGAGGGTATATTTGAGGAGGTGCTGGATGAACTGGGACAGACGCCGCTTCCTCCGTATATCAAGCATGAGTTGAAGGATCGTGAGAGGTATCAGACGGTTTATGCAAAGTATGATGGTTCCGCGGCTGCACCTACTGCCGGGCTTCACTTCACGGATGAGCTGTTTGACAGCATCAGGGATATGGGAGTCACGGTTGCGGATGTCACTCTCCATGTCGGCCTGGGGACCTTTCGGCCGGTGAAGGCAGAGGAGATCACGGAGCACAAGATGCATTCCGAGTGGTACAGGATACTGCCTGAGGAGGCGGAAAAGATCAATCGATGCAAGGCTGACGGCGGTCGTATCATCTGTGTCGGAACCACGAGTTGCCGAACCATAGAGTCAGCCGCTGACGAGAGCGGAAGGCTCGTAGCGGGAGAGGGGGATACGGATATATTTATCTATCCGGGATATAAGTTCAGGATCATGGATGCGCGGATAACACACTTTCATCTGCCGGAGTCGACACTGCTGATGCTGGTTTCTGCGCTGGCCGGCAGGGAGTTTGTCTTAAGTGCCTACGAGGAGGCAGTCAGGGAGAGGTATAGATTTTTCTCGTTTGGTGATGCTATGTTTATCATGTGATAGTTTATCCTCAGTCTCTATCTATCACATCATAACCATGTTCTTTTAAACGGCTGCGGACCCGGTCTGCGGCCTGTTTTGTCGATACTTCTATACGTAGCGCGCCCTCAGTGAACTCACGGTTGTTCACTATGCCGATATTTTTAATGTTGATATTTCCCTTAGAGAGGACTGTGGCTACTTCGGCGATGACACCGACCTTGTCCTCGATATTTATAAATACATCGTGAGCCTGTCCGATAAAGCCGGGCTTGTTTTTGGGGAGAGAGCTTCTGTACTCTCCGGCATTCTCAAAGGCCTTATATATCGCTGCACCGTCTCTGTCTGAAAGGCTCCTGCGATAGGATGCTATGATCTCTTCTATGTCGTCGAGGTATGCATCTATGGCTTCGGGGTTTGCCATGCATATGTCCTCCCACATCTGAGGAGAGGAGGATGCTATGCGAGTGATGTCTCTGAAACCGCCCGCTGCAAAGGTCTTCATGGACTGATCCTCGTCATCGTGCATGCTGACAAGGTTTACCAGGGCAGCGGCGATGAGGTGAGGGACATGGGATATGGCAGCGGTGATGCGGTCGTGCCTTGCGGGATCGAGTATGACACAGTTCGCTCCGGTGAGAGTCACCAGCTCTTTAAGTGTTTCAATATCTTCCGCGTGGTTTTTCTCTGACGGCGTGAGCAGATAGTAGGCGTTCTCAAGCAGAGTGTCGGTTGAATTCTCGTAGCCGGTTTTCTCAGACCCTGCCATAGGGTGCCCGCCTATAAATCTCTCTTCGAGGCCTGCTTCCTTTGCTGCTTTGCAGATGGCGCCTTTGACGCTCCCGACGTCAGTGATGATGCATCTGTCCGAAGCGACATCGCGTACTACAGGCAAAAACTCCATGATCTTTTTTACCGGTGCACACAGAAAAATGATATCGCAGGAGGAAAAATCCTCCCCGATATCATATACAAGCTTATTGATCACGCCCTCCTCGACACCGGTATCAAGAGAGGGATTTTTCCGTCTTGAGTAGACCAGGATGTCGACGGGGGCGCTTTTCTTTTTCAGGACTCTGGCGATGGAGCCTCCGATGAGGCCAAAGCCGATGAAACCAAGAGTCAGATGGTTCATGGTTATCTCCTTCGGTTGTTATGAGATCTCGGAATATCCGAAGCTGTTGACCATAGCGTCGATCTTCTGACCCTTCTGGCAGTACGGGCAGTTCTCCTGAGAATATGTCTCATAATCATCGATGTCATCTGCAGAGAATATATGGTTTACCTCATGTCCGAAGATCTCTCCGGAAGCAGAGAAGATAGCTGATACTCCCTGGATGATACCGCCGTAATACTGGATGCACTCGATACCTCTGGCGATGGTGCGTCCGGTTGTTGCAGATGCCAAAAGAAGCAGGATGTTTTTGTTCCTGATCATGGGCTGCAGATTGTCACGGAAGATCATCTGGCCGCCGCTTCCGAACTCCGGAGTAACCACATACAGGGTATTATGTGTGTTCAGTGACATAACACCGTGCTTTCCGAGTTCTTCGGCGAGATAAGCTCCGATGACCTCACACCCATCCGTACATACGATAGTGTCGATGGGCCTGTTGTACTGGTATTCGGCAGCCATGGCTTTGGCAACTTCCTCTGCCTCCGACTGACGGCTTTTAAGCATAGTCATATCGATGTAGCAGTTGATATGAGAGTGGACGGTAGCAAAGTGACCCTTCAAAACCCTGAGCTTGAGTTTCGGGTTTACCTTGGATGGAACTTTGATTTCATTGTCAACTAAAAGCATGTTCTACCTCCTTCAAGTGTTTGCTGCGATCATTATACCACATTTTTTTTGTTATGTGAAGTAAAAAGTGTAATTTTGGTTGAAAAAAATACAGAATCGTGTTATAGTAAGGAAAGCATGTGTTCACAGACCGGAACATTATTATAGGAAGGAGGCTCGGTATGGAACTGTTTTTCAAAAAATCAGCTGATAAGTCTGCCAAGAATAAGCCTGACACCACCGCAGCTTCCCAGACCAAGGAGATAACCGCCAAGGAGGAGACGCTGTCTACTCTGGTCCCGGGCGGGTTTGATACGGGCGAGCTTGCATCGTCTCTGATACCACCCAACTTCACTGATCCCGATGATCTGTACAAGATACTTGAGAAGACGGTGAACAGCTATCATCCGTCGAATGATACCAAGCTTATCAGGAAGGCGTATGATCTGGCGAAGGTTGCACACAAGGATCAGAAAAGACGCTCGGGTGAACCTTATCTGTCGCATCCTGTCTGCGTTGCCATCATACTGGCTCAGTTGCAGATGGACAAGGAAACCATCATAGGCGGCTTGCTGCACGACGTGGTAGAGGATACTGAGTATACCACAGAGGATCTGACAAGGGAGTTTTCCGAAGAGATAGCTCTGCTGGTGGACGGCGTTACAAAGCTGACCCAGTTGAATTATTCTGCGGACAAGATAGAGGTACAGGCTGAGAACCTGAGAAAGATGTTCCTCGCGATGTCAAGTGATATCCGGGTGATCATAATCAAGCTGGCGGACAGACTTCACAACATGCGTACCATGGAGTTTATGCCGCCCGAAAAGCAAAAGGAAAAATCCCGTGAGACGATGGATATCTACTCGCCCATCGCTGACAGGCTCGGTATTTCTAAAATAAAAGTGGAACTTGACGACCTGGCTCTGAAGTATCTGGAGCCCGAGGAGTACAGGGATCTCAAGAACGAGTTTGATGAGCTGAGGCGTACCAAGTCCAATTTTGTCAAGGATATCATGGATGAGGTTGACCAGAGACTCAAGGAGAACGGCATCGAGGCTACCATCGATGGCAGGGTGAAGCATCTGTTCAGTATCTACAGAAAGATGGTCACTCAGGACAAGACACTTGATCAGATATACGATCTTTTTGCCATCCGTATCATAGTGGACAACGACCAGGAGTGCTACTCGGCACTGGGTATCATACATGATATGTATAAGCCCATACCCGGCAGGTTCAAGGATTATATCGCCATGCCGAAGCCGAACAACTACCAGTCGCTTCACACGACACTTATCGGTCCGGACGGTCAGCCTTTTGAGATACAGATACGTACATACGAGATGCACAGGACTGCCGAGTACGGTATCGCTGCGCATTGGAGATACAAGGAGACCGGTGGATCGGATGTCTCGTTAAATGATAATGAAAGAGAAAAGATGGCGTGGCTGCGAAGGATTCTCGAGTGGCAGCATGACATGGATGACAACAGAGAGTTCTTAAGTATCATAAAGAGCGATCTGGACCTTTTCTCCGACAGGATATACTGCTTTACCCCGGATGGGGATGTGAAGACTCTCCCGACAGGGTCGACACCTATCGACTTTGCCTACTCGGTACATACTGCGGTCGGAAACCGTATGGTCGGTGCCAGGGTAAACGGAAACATAGTAGCAAATGATTATCAGATACAAAACGGTGACCGTATAGAGATAGTCACATCACAAAACTCCAAGGGACCGAGTCGTGACTGGCTCAAGATAGTAAAGAGTACTCAGGCCAGGAACAAGATAAACCAGTGGTTCAGACATCAGTTCAAGGAGGAAAACGTAGAAAAAGGGCGTGAGCTGATAAATGCATACGCCAAGAAGCACGGCAAGAATCTGGCTGAGTTTATGAAGCCTGATATCATGCATGCCGTGTTGCAAAAATACGGTTTCAGAGACTGGGATTCCATATGTGCGGCGGTAGGACACGGCGGACTGAAGGAAGGTCAGGTTGTAGAAAAGCTCGAGGAGAGATACAACCATTTTTATAACAGGATAGTTTCCGATGAACAGGTTATAGAGGTTGTTGAGAAGGCCAGAGAGGCCAGACAGAACGCAGGACTTGACAAAACCAGAGAGGCGCTCGAGTCAAAGAGCGGTATCATAGTAGAAGGACTGAACGATCTTGCGGTGCGTTTCTCCAGATGCTGTTCTCCTGTGCCGGGGGATGAGATCATAGGATTTGTCACACGTGGGAGGGGTGTATCCATCCATCGTACCGACTGTGTAAATATGATAAATCTTCCGGAGAATGAGAGAAATCGTCTGATAGAGGCGGAGTGGTCCGAGAATGCCAGAGAGGGTGAGGGTACATATCCGGTTGAGATCGTCATATACGGCAACAACCGCAATGGGATGCTTTTGGATATCACGAAGATATTCACGGAGAACAACATATACGTTCTATCCATGAATGCCCGGACAACCAAGCAGGATAAGTCAACCATCACTATTGGTTTTGAGATACACAAGGTGGCACAGCTGGATGAGCTTGTGAGGAAGCTGAGAGCGGTGGATGGCATCGAGGATATCGAAAGGAGCACAAATGGCTGATAGAAGTCAGGTGCAGATGGTTGTGGATGATATCGTGGATATTGAAAGGAGTTTCGATGACAGACAGTAGACAGGTTAGGATCAAGCAGATGGTTGTGGGACCTGTGGCGACCAATTGTTATATACTAAACCGCGAACGAAGCAAGGAAGCGGTTGTCATAGACCCCGGGGCGAGCGGAGGACGTATCGCCGAGGAGATGAAAAAGGATGGGCTGACTCTGTCGGCAGTGCTTCTGACACACGGACACTTCGATCATTATGAGGGGGTTCCGGAGCTTACAGCAGCCATGGGCGGCAAGGTTTATATCCTCGATGAAGAGATGAAGCTGATCAGTGATTCATCCATGAACGGTTCGCAGGGACTGATGGGCAGAGGCAGTGCCTTGGAGCCGGAGTGTACCGTCAGTGACGGAGAGGTGCTAAGCGTTGCCGGTATGGACTTCAAGGTGATACATACGCCCGGACATACATACGGGGGATGCTGTTATTATCTTGAGGACGAAGGGATCCTCTTTGCCGGGGATACGATCTTTATGGAGTCGATCGGGAGGACGGATCTGCCGACAGGGAACATGACGCAGATACTTGATTCGATCCGCGAGAAGATACTGAAGCTGCCGGAGGATACGCGGATACTGCCGGGGCATGGTCCGGTTACTGATGTTGGATATGAGAGGAAAAACAATCCGTATGCGTGAGGTACAAAGGCGATGCACCGCGGTTTCTGTTGGAGATATATATGATAACTATCGAAATTAAAGCGACTGATGAACATAAGCATGGGGAGTTTGCGTACGACTTGAAAACGCTCGCGAACAACTTCTATCCGGATAAGCCCTGTGATGTTGTGACCAGGGAGGACTGGCAGGGGCGAGATGACTACCCACTGAGGATCCTGGGGAAGGATAAGGAAGTCCTCACCACGACGCTGGAGGACTATGATAAGGAGATTGTCAAGAGGGCGGCGTACCGATTTTTCTCGAGACGTACTAACTCGGCACTGCCTTGGGGTATTCTCACCGGGATCAGACCTGCGAAGATAGCATATCGTCTTTTGTCTGAGACGAACAGCCGTCAGGAGTCG
>JAFSTZ010000368.1 GCA_017445525.1 Eubacterium sp. | reverse complement strand
TATACACTCTGCAGCCTCGTCACCGGTACAGATCTTATTATCATATAAAAGATATTTATCGCGAACACCGGATGGAGACAGGTTGGGCATAACGACATTGGCTCCGGCAAGGATCCCTCTCTCCCTGCCGTCAAAGGCAACTGTGCCAAGCGCAGTTGTAGCAGGCAGTAACACCTCCGGAAGTACCAGCCGGATGATAGACAGCATGCGGAGGGTAAGCTCAACCGATCCGTGAGGATAACCTGCATACTCGGTATCATGGTGCGGGATAAATGGTCCGATACCTACCATCTCAGGCTTCAGCTTCTGTATCAGCCTTATATCCTTTATCAGATGCTCCGGCTTCTGCCCCGGTGATCCTATCATCATACCACAGCCAACCTGATACCCGATATCCTTTAATTCTTTCAGACAATCTATCCTATGATCATATGACATCTCATCCGGATGGAGATATTTATAATGATCCTCATCCGCTGTTTCATGACGCAACAGATATCTGTCAGCGCCTGCCTCAAAATAACGCCTGTAGCTGTCCGTGTCGTCCTGCTCGCCCCTGATCTCCTTCTCACCGATCGACAGCGTAACTGCCACGTCCGGATGGCGTTTTTTTATCTCTCTGACTATGGAGACGATCATATCATCAGTATAGTATGGATCCTCTCCGCCTTGCAGGACAAAGGTTCTGAAACCGAGCTCATATCCCATATCGCAGCATGACAGGATCTCATCCTCGTCAAGGCGGTATCTCTCGGCATTTTTATTGCCACGTCGTATGCCACAATACTTACAGTTGTTCTTGCAGTAATTGGTAAACTCGATCAGCCCGCGGATATATACATCGTTACCGTAGATCCTTCTGCGAGTGTCGACTGCTTTCCCGGAAAGATACGACATAACCTCGGGATCATCATCCGTGATGAGGGAGATAAACTCATCATCCGCCAGGTCTCTGTTCTTTTCAAGCCGATCTATCATATCGATCGGTCGTTTATCGTTATACGAGTGGTTTTTCATATTTTTCTGATACCGTCCTCGCCGATGTCGATCCGGTTTTGCTTTTTTAGGCGGCCGATGGCGCGTTTGAACGCCGCCTTGCTGATGCCGAACTCTCTTTTGATGATCTCGGGATTGGTCTTGTCGTGAAAGGGCAGGAAGCCACCTGAGCTTTCCAATCGATCAAAGATGATATCCGCATCCTCTTTCATCTGCTTTTTAGCCTTTTCCTGCAAAGAGAGTGTGAGTTTCCCGTCATCCCGGACATCTTTGACTCTCGCTTCGATCTCATCACCAACGTTCAGGACTCTGTTCATCTCGTTGTGTGGGATGAGAGCGGAGTATTTATCATCAACTACAACAAATGCACCGAAAGATTCGGTTATCTCATATATATAACCACGCACGTGATCATTTTTCTTATAAGGTGAATCGGAACTCAGATAGTCATAGAGTTTCATCGTGGCGCAGAGGCGCTCACTCTTGTCGAGATACATCGCAACCGGCGGATGCTCTCCCGGGCGGACTCTCTTCACCTGTTCCCTGAACGGCAGCAGAAGATCTTTCTTCAATCCCATATCTAAAAATGCGCCGATCCCGGTAACCTCTTTAACCTCAAGTCTAGCCACCTGCCCCAGAGTGATAAGCGGCTTCTCGGTCGTCGCCACCAGCCTGTCCTCAGAATCCTTGTAAACAAACACCTCTATCGCGGAGCCCTTTTTTATCTCATCAGTCAGATACCCGCCGGGCAGCAGCACCTCATCATCTTTCACACCATTTTCGAGTACCAGATAAGCGCCGTGCTCATTTATGGTGGACACCTTAAGTATCTGAGACCGCCCGATGCAGTCGGCCAGGTAGGTT
>JAFSTZ010000367.1 GCA_017445525.1 Eubacterium sp. | reverse complement strand
GATTCGATGTGAAACCAAAGAAGTACTGGTTCCCCGAGGATGAGGACGCACCCGAGGTGCTTTCCGACGGATCGGAGCTCGATATCGACAGCCTGGTCAAGTCTATGACCAAGTTAAAGGGCGATCCGAAGTCGTCAAGGAAAAAGAAAAAACGCTGGACAGAGGCGAGGAGCAGATCATGACGTAGAACAAACCTGAAACCAATCAACGATGAAGCGTGCCTGACGGTATATTCGACGGGCGGGCGCAGATTCCGGTCATAGCTTATATCACCGCAGAATCGTTGGAGATTGTGTGGATGGCGAAGCTATGGCTTTTTTAGATGGGTTAGAGAAAAAGTATGAATTAAACGAAAGAGGTAACTTTTGAAAGGATTAGCAGGCAGGATTGCGAGAAACCTATGGGTGCTGCTCCTGGATATCTTGGCCGTGAATGCGGCCTACTATCTGGGCTTGGTGATCAGGTTTTCGACCAATCTTGAGATAAAACCGGAGGCGATGGATCCGTTTCTTCCGGGATATGTTCACTTCGCACCGTTTTATACGGTTATATGCGTAGTGATTTTTTATTTATTCAGACTGTATGGCGGGATGTGGCGCTACGCCGGATTGAACGACATGAACCGCATCATCGGAGCCAATCTGGTGTCGGCGGTCATACAGGTAGCAGGCACGCTCTTATTTTTCCAGAGGATGCCGATCAGCTACTACATCATCGGCGCAGTGTTGCAGTTCACATTTATAGTGATCATCAGGTTCTCGTATAGATTTATCCTGGCGGAACGTCAGAAGATAGCGGGCAAGAAGGTACCGACAGTATCGACGGTTGTTATCGGCGCAGGAGATATGGGACGTCGGGCGGTACAGCACCTCACGGATCATACTGCTTTCAGAGTCAGTGTGATCTATGATGAGAGAAATGCGGGCATGACACAGGATGGGATCCGTGTTGTCGGTGGCGAGCTTGCGGAAGTGTTTCAGGCTTATGACGATATAGAGGCGGTCTGCGTCGCAGATACAAAGCTAAATGCGGAAACCAAAAATACCATCAACAAAGCATGTGAGGATCAGGGGCTTGAGCTTATCGACTTCACCGGTAAGTTCTCCAATCTCGGAGGAAGTCTCTCTCTGACGGCATTACTTGAGAAGGCAGCGGGTTCTGTTGAGATAGTGGTTGTTGATGGTTCTGTAGATGCGATAGGTTCATATACGGGCAGGAGAGACGACAAAGATGCAGCCGGCTTGGCGGCAGGTGCGGTATCAACAGTTTACGCAACCGGCAGTGAGGCCATGGAGGCAATCAAGGGCAGATATGAGATCATATCAGTCAGCGCAACGGCAGTGGGATCCGGAGTAGATAAATCAAGTCAGTCCACCGGATCAAAGGATATATCTGAACTCACAGATAAGCCATGTCTTCGGATAGAGTTAAAAAAACCGACTCACGATACTGCTTATGACAAATGGATGCAGAAGTATAAAGAGGAGACCGGTGGAGAGGTGAGTTTCTTTTGATAAAGGATTTTTCGGAAGACTCGAGATTTGCGGGATTGACGCCGCTTAACAAGAGAGTATTTCTCGCGTCTCCCACCATGCACGGTGAGGAGCAGTATTATATAAATGAAGCCTTCGACACTAACTGGGTTACAACGGCAGGCAGTAACATCTTCGCTATAGAGGAGCAACTGGCAGAGTATATAGGCTGTACTTATACGGTAGCACTTGCCTCAGGCACATCGGCACTTCATCTCGCGACCAAGCTGGCCGGCGAGGCACTGTACGGACAGGCAAAGGCTAACGCAGGGACTCTGGCCGGACACAAGGTGTTTTGCTCGGATGTCACTTTTGACGCTTCGGTGAATCCGGTAGCGTACGAGGACGGCGAGGCGGTTTTTATAGATACCGAGTATGACACATGGAACATGGATCCGGAGGCTCTGGAGAAGGCGTTTCATCTGTATCCGGATGTGAAGCTCGTCGTGATCGCGCATCTCTACGGCACTCCCGGCAAGATGGAGGAGATCAGAGAGATCTGTGACAGGCACGGTGCGATCATCGTGGAGGATGCGGCGGAAAGCTTGGGAGCGAAGCTGAGAGTCAGGGCGGACGGTGTCTATGCTGACAGAGTGAAGTCTCAGGCGGGTTTGGCTGAAGCGACCGCGGACGGATCAGGTCTGCAGTTGAAAACAGGGGCAGCGATCCGGACAGTGGCAGACGGTTATGCCTGGATCGAGACCGGCAACCTGGGAGACTATGGAGCGATATCCTTCAACGGCAATAAGATCATCACCGGGTCGTCCGGCGGGATGTTCCTGACCAACTCCAAGGAAGACGCAGATCACGTCAGGAAGTGGTCGACACAGTCCAGAGAGCCAGCACCGTGGTACCAGCACGAGGAGATCGGCTATAACTACCGCATGTCAAATATCATAGCCGGAGTCATTAGAGGCCAGATGGAATATTTATCTGACCATATAGACAGAAAAAGAGAGATCTATGAGAGATACAGGGAGGGCTTCAAGGGGCTTCCGGTCGTCATGAATCCGTATGACGCAGAGAAAGCGATACCGAACTTCTGGCTGTCCTGTATGCTGATAGATCGTGAATATATGACCAAGCAGATCAGGGGCGAGGACGCTTTCTCGATCACGGGTGAGAACATAACCCGTGTGAAAAGCCCTGTATCCTTCAAGGGGAGAGATACCGGTGACTACAGCTACGAGACCGTCTTCGGAAAGACTTGTCCGCAGGAGATACTCGATGCGCTGAATTACTTCGGAGCAGAGGGCAGACCTGTGTGGAAGCCGATGCATATGCAGCCTATCTATAAGGATCATATCTTTATCACGAGAGAGGGAGAGCATAGAGGCGGTAGCGTCGGGGCGCAGGGAAACGCAGGCAGAGGAACATC
>JAFSTZ010000366.1 GCA_017445525.1 Eubacterium sp. | reverse complement strand
TTGTTTGACTCACTTGACGGTATAGCATATACGGATGAAAAGCTCCAAAAGGATCTGAATTACTTTGAATACGGAGAGCTGCGCTTTGATGGCGAGACGAGGGTTTCCGGTGCCAGAAAAGCGGAGACGGCCAGGAGCAGATATACTCTGTCGGAAGAATCATCAACTGATGATATTGATAAAGAGAACATCGTTCGCTACGAGGTGCTTGCGGTGAGATACAGGGATCATGCGCTTTTTGAGATAAAAAGTGTTGATGATTCGATAAGGGTTACCATAGCTCTTCCCGATAGCTCCAGATTTTTGTATGCGGGGATCACCGGGGAGAACTGCAGTATCCGAGATGTTAGCATCGACAGAACCGGCAAGAAGGCTGATGATCACTTTATCCCGAGGATAGCCGAGGAGATCAGCTATATAGACGGACCGACGGGGGAAGTACCGAATGTTCAGATAGATGGCTATCGTACCGATGCTACCGAGGGGATGCCGCTGCGTGATGGTATGGAGCTTCATTTTCACACGATAAGTCTGCCTACGGCCAGACTTGTATGGCATACTGCATTTATAGATATCTTTTACTCGGACAACAGAAAAGTAGATGGACCGAATCATACCGAGTTTGCCCTGATCCGGCTGGACGGTGAGTACTGGGATGACAGTCACGGATTATCCGAAAACGATATGGAGATCGTTAAGAAGGAAGAGTTTACAAACTGGGATGACTGGCTTGCTCACAATAAAGAGGGGATGGATTGTACGGTTCGTTTCCTGCGTCGTGACAACAAGGTTGTCACTATCACGGAGAATAACGGGATATCCATACGAAACACAACGACTGTGAAGATGGATACTGACGAGATCTATGTTTGCCTCAGCGGTGACCAGGTTGCACTTACCAATATACGTACGAGCTTCAGGCCACGAAATACTTGACCAATTATCAATAAAGTGATAAAATGTATCGGATACAATGATGCTTTTTGATCTGAGGATTATCTATGGACGATCATTCATTTGCCAAAACAAATCTGCAGCGCATAATCGCCGTGTTTCTCGGTATCGGGATCAACGTGGGATTTTATTTGCTTTCTCAATATTTGGATCTGCCTATCTATCTTGATACGATCGGAACTATCGCAGTTTCTGCACTTTCGGGTGTTCTGTTTGGCGTGATCACTGCAGCTTCCACTCATCTGATCTGTACTTTATTCAATCCGTTTTCTATCTATTTTACGAGCGTGAGTGTATCTATCTCCCTGATCACGGTGGCGTATGTCCGTTATCCGAGAAAGCGGAGGAAGCATTTTATCCCACTCTATATCGCACTTATGGCAGTTATAGGAGGGGGCGTCGGCACCGGTATATATTGGATACTTACCGGTGAACCCTACATTGATGATGTAGCAGATGTGGCGAGTATGGTTGCGAGTAAAGGATCCGCGCTTTATGTAGCCGTGTGTGTACTTATCAGTATCGGTTTGGATATTGTCAGCAAGACGATAAGTGTTGTCATAGCTTACGGTGTACTGCGCATCATTCCCGAGGACATACGCTCTCATATCTGGAACAGCATCTGGATGCAGAAGCCTCTGACTTCTGAGGAACAGATAGAGATGAATAAAAAGTCCAAGACAAGGGGGATGCGCCTGGGAACGCGTATCCTGTTGCTGCTCACGCTGACGGGTATTTTGCTGATCACCATACAAAGCCTTATCTCGATGAAGCTGTATGAAGACACGGTGAATGCAGAGTATGCAAGTACAGCGATGAAGGCGGCTCAGTTCGTAGCTGAAAGCGTGGACGCCGATAGGGTTGAGGACTATCTCTCAAGTGGTCAGACGGTCGATGAATGTGATCGTATCAGATACCAGGATACGATGACCATACTTGACAGAGCTGTCAAGACTATAAACGGTATCAAGTATCTCTATGTCTACAGAGTTGAGGGAGACGGTATCAGACTGATATTTGATACGGATCCGGAGGGCAGGAGTTCGGATATCATAGGAGATCTGTATGAGTTTGATGAGTCATTCTTAAAGTACAAAAAAGAGCTTTTGGCCGGAGAACAGGTTCCGGTTGTAGAGAGTGAGGATGAGTACGGACATCTGCAGACTGCTTATTATCCTATTCATGATTCTGCCGGTAAATGCGTGGCCTATGCCGGTGCGGATGTCCATTATACTGAGATGGTTGATTATACCAAGGTATATGCCGTCAGATTGATGATCATTCTGCTGGGCTACTTTATGCTTATACTGGCCTGCGGACTGTGGATCACGAGATACTATATGGTTCGCCCGATCAATACGATCACATCTGCCATGGATGATTTTGCCGTGGAGGAAGTGGATCAGACAACTCTGGATGATATGGTCAGGAATTTCCGCAATATCCGGGTAAAGACCGGAGATGAGCTTGAGTATCTGTATGACGCACTCTGTCGCGTGATGACGAGTGTGGCGGAGCAGATGAGGGATCTGAGGCATTATACCGAAGCTACGGCTCAGATGCAGAACGGTCTGATCATCACTATGGCGGACATGGTCGAGAGTCGCGACTCCGACACGGGTGCGCATGTCCAGAAGACGGCTGCGTATGTGGATATCATACTGAAAGGTCTGAAGAAAAAGGGATACTATGCCGAGAAGCTGACTCCGAAGTATATGTCTGATGTCGTGATGTCAGCGCCGCTGCATGATGTCGGCAAGATAAATGTCCCGGACTACGTGCTGAACAAGCCCGGCAAGCTGACCGATGAGGAATATGATATCATCAAGACGCATACAACTGAGGGACGTATACTTATCGAAAAGGCTATTGATACGGTTCATGGAGAGAACTATCTGAAGGAAGCCAGAAACATGGCCGGATATCACCATGAGAGGTGGGACGGCAAGGGCTATCCGGAGGGATTGCATGGTGAAGTTATCCCGCTTTCCGCACGTATCATGGCGGTGGCGGATGTGTTTGATGCACTGGCGTCAAGGCGAGTGTATAAGCCGCCGTTTCCACCGGAGAAGGCGCTGGAGATCATCAAAGAGGGATCCGGTACTCAGTTTGATCCCAAGTGTGTAGAGGTCTTTTTGGATTCCGTGGATGAGGTTATGGAAGTCCTGAAAAAGTTCAATGAGGAATAACGCATGAAGTCAAGCAAGGTGAGAAGAATACTGGCTATAGCGGTGGCATCGTTTCTTTTGGGTGGCACTCTGTTTCCGTCTGCTTCATTTGCCGAGGATGATGACACCAACAGATTTGTCGGTGGCGGTTATGCGGTCAGCGGACAGATAAAGGGAGTCGGATATACCGAGGAGATCTATGATGCGACCAACGGTTTGCCTACTTCGGATGCCAATGTTGTCTTCTCATCTTCAGATGGTTATATCTGGGTCGGAGGTTACAGCGGAGTTCTGCGATTTGATGGCAATAATTTTGAACGAATGGACTCAAGAAAAGGCCTGACCAGCGGACGTTGTATATTTGAGGATAAAGATAACCGTATGTGGTTCGGAACCAATGACAACGGTGTTGTGATCAAGGACGGATATGAGATGAAGCGCATAACCGATAAGGAAGGTCTTCCTTCGCTTTCCATCCGTTGTATATCACAGTGTTCAGATGGGACCATGATCATCGGGACTGCAAACGGACTCGTAGCGGTTGATGACAAGATGAATGCATATCCGATCAAGGATGATCTGGTTGGAAATCAGTATATCCTTCAGGTTGAGGCTGATGAGAACGGACGGGTTTACGGGACATCAAGAAATGGGGATATCTTTTGCATAGAGAACGGAGTTATGACCAAAAAACTCAGTTCCATCGGCATGGGAACCGGAGCAGTTACATATGTATATCCGGATCCGGAGAATGCAGAAAAAGTATATATGGGAACCATCACCGGTGAGCTTTATCATGGCAAGATCGGTCAGAACAAATCCGAACTGGAGTTAAAAGGCGAGTTCGATGAGGAGATACTCGGTATCACATATGTCTGCGACAGGATATGGGTCAACAGTTCTTCTTTATCGGGGTATATAGACAATACAGGTGCTCTTTATAAACTTTACAATCTTCCCATGAAGAGTTCTATAGAGATGATAACTGCGGACTACCAGGGCAATCTCTGGTATGCTTCTTCGAGACAGGGCGTGATGAAGGTTGTAAGCTCTAACTTTAGGGATGTCATGGAGATAGCCGGGATGGAGCAGTCCGTTGTAAATACAACATGTATGAGGGATGGCCTGCTCTATATAGGAACCGATGATGGTTTGAGGATACTTTCATCCGGCGGAAGAGAATACAAAAATGATTTTACAACATACATGGGGACCACCCGTATCCGTTGTATCAAAAAGGATGCAGATGATAATATCTGGATCTGTTGTTATAACGATAACAAGGGACTGATCTGCAGTACGAGAGACAACAAGATCTTTCACTATACAACCATGAACGGCCTGATAAATAACGAAACCAGATGTGTTGAGATCGGATCGGACGGATGTATCTACGTAGGAACAAACGGAGGTCTGTCTGTCATAAAGGACGGGAGTGTCCTTTACAATATCGGTGAGACTGAGGGGATGGTAAACACTTCCCTCCTGACTCTGTGTGAGGGCGGCGATGGCCGTATCTATGCAGGCTCCGACGGGAACGGGATCCATGTGATAGAGAACGGCAAGATCGTTGATGAGATCACCAGAGAGGATGGTCTGACCAGTGAGGTGGTTCTCAGGATCAAGTATGATGAGAAGAGAGATGTAAACTGGATCATCACATCAAACTCCATCCAGTATATGAAAAACGGAAAGATATATGAGGTAAGTTCATTTCCGTACAATAACAACTTTGATATCTATTACGGAAACGATGATAATATCTGGATACTGTCATCCTACGGCATCTACTGTGTGAAGGTTCAGGATGTTCTGGAGGACAACGTAAAGGATTATAAGCTTTATACGATCATGAACGGTCTTCCCGGTGTTCCGACAGCAAATGCCTACAGTGAACTGGAGGAGGATGGAACACTTTATGTTTCAGAGCGTACCGGCGTCTGTCAGATGAACATCAAAAAGTTCTTTGAGAGCCGTTCGGACGTCATACTCGGAGTGAACTCGGTTCTCTGTGACGGAGAACCCCTGAT
The DNA here is from genome assembly GCA_017445525.1 of Eubacterium sp. Taxonomy (GTDB): domain Bacteria; phylum Bacillota; class Clostridia; order Lachnospirales; family Lachnospiraceae; genus Eubacterium_F. The sequence continues at coordinate 7,292 of JAFSTZ010000366.1, read as the reverse complement.
GCTTTCCGAGGATGGGGCTTATGAGATCCCGAAGGATGCAGTCCGTGTTCAGATAAGTGTGGCAGCGCTTGACTATACTCTGTCCAATCCGATGGTAAGAGTTTATCTTGAGGGAAGTGACGATGAGGGTATCATGGTGCCTCAAAATGAGCTTTCGTCTTTGGAGTATACTTCACTGCACTATGGCAACTATACTCTCCATATGCAGATCATAGATTCGTCTACGGGAGCCATCTATCAGGAGGAGACTGTTGATATCATCAAAAAGCCCGATTTTTTTGAGATGCCGGTGGTCCTTGTGATCGGTATCGCGCTGGCTTTGCTTTTGGCTGCATTTCTTGTCTGGAGGATCATGACGAGTACGGTCGTCCGCAGACAGTATCGTGAGATCCGCGCAGCAAGGGGTGAGGTAGAAAAGGCCAACGCGGAAAAACTCAGATTCCTTGCAAATATGACACATGATATACGTACTCCCATCAATACGATCATGGGTATGAATGAGCTTCTTATGCGCGAGGACGTGACAGATGTACCTGAGCATTACACTGCGACTGTCACTAAATATGTTAAAGATATCCACAGTGCATCCGAGGAGCTTCTGGGATATGTGGATGAACTTTTGGATATTTCGAGAGATGAGACCGAAAAAGCGGAGAGGGAGGAAGAGATCCTCCTGGGTTCATATGTACCGCAGTTTATAGCGCCGGAAGCAGAGGTGCTGGTAGTAGATGAGAGCAAGGTTAACCTTACTGTCATGAAAGAGCTTTTGAGAGCCACCAGAGCATTTGTCACAACGGCCGATGATCGTGAAGAGTGCTTAAAGAAGGTTAAATACGGCAGCTTTGATGTCGTGATCATGGAAACCATGATATCTGACAGGGATGAAGGCGAGTTTGTATCCAGGATCAAAAAGCTGCATCCGGAGGTTGCGGTATACGCTCTGACCTCTGATCCGGGAAAAACAGAGGAAGACTACAAGGCTATGGGATTTGCAGGCATACTGACTATGCCGGTGGCTCCGCGTGCTCTCGAGAGAGTCATCATGGAGCAGTTGCCGGACAAGATCATGATGAGACCGGAGGATGAGGATGTTTGATTTTATCGTGGAACATCAGCTGAATATCATTCTTGCGATGAGCGGCGCCTGCGGTGTCTGCGCACTTTTTGTGTATATTTCAAAAACGTTTTCCGGTTACAAAAAAAGAGATCTGATACTGCTTGAGCTCGGGGCGACAGGACTTTTGCTTTTTGACAGGGGCGCTACGATCTTTGATGGAGAGCCGGGAGAGCTTGCATACTGGATGGTACGTGTCTGCAATCTTGCAGTCTATATACTTACGCTTTTGGTTGTATTTTTCTTTAATATGTATCTGAAGGATGTCGTCACGGAAAACGGCGATGTTGCTTTATCCACAAAGATGCTTGAAGTGACCGGGATCCTGTGCCTGGTTGGTATCGGCATGGTGATCATAGCTCATTTTACCGGACTTTATTATACCTTTGATGCAAACAATACTTATCAGCGGTCTTCTCTTTATTTCATCTGTTATATCCTTCCGGTACTCATCCCGCTGATACAGATCTTTTATATCTTTCAGTACTATAAAAAGATAAAAAAGGGCGTACGTCTTTCGTTGATATTCTTCCCTTTGTTTCCTATGCTGGCCAGCTTTCTTCAGTTCGCGTTTTACGGTCTGATGCTGACTGACATGGCACTTACTATCGCATGTATACAGTTGTATGTCATCGCTCTTTTTGATACGAACTCTACTTTGGAGGAGAACAGGGAGAAAGAGAAGGAGTTGCTGGTTGGTGATGAGAAGACGGTACTCGGTCTTTTCAGTCATATAGTGACGGCTATCGTAGGTGCGTTGGATGAGAAGGATCGCAACACCAGAGGACATGCGGCGAGATCTGCGCAGTATGCCAGAACACTTGCAGAGATGGCCGGAAAGGACGAGAGAGTATGCGAGGCGGCTTATTTTTCTGCATTGTTACATGATATAGGAAAGATAAATCTTCCGGACAGGATCCTGAGAAAGAAGGGCGAACTGACGGAAGAGGAGCAAAAGCTCCTTGATGATCATGTGATAAGAGGGCGTGATATCCTTTCCGGGATATCAGAGTTTCCGTATCTTCAGGAGGTGGCCCACTATCATCATGAGTGGTACGACGGTTCCGGGATACCGGACGGTCTCTCGGGAGATGAGATACCGGAGTTGGCCCGCATCATGGCTTTGGCCGATGCATATGACGAGATGTCGTCCATCCACAACGATATGGATCCTTTGCCTCAGCCAACTGTGCGCGAGGAGATCGTGAAAGGGATCGGAAACAAGTTTGATCCGACTTATGCCAGATATATGTTGCTGATGATCGACAATGATAAGGATTATCAGCTGAGAGAGCATCATGAGGAGGAGTCTGATGAGCTTGAGCAGGAGATGAGCTGTGATGCTTATCGCAGTCACTGCTCGCGAGGCATACCTGTCAGTGAGGAGATAACCAGGATCACTTTCCGTTATGATCCATTGCCTGAGGAGTTGCCGAAGGATGAAAACGAATCAGAGAGAAAGAATGCAGTTTGGTTTACATCCCCGTCTATGATCCTGTTTGATTCTCTCGACGGCAGGATACATAAGGATGAACGCTCGATAGAGATCAACCGTTATGCCGAGTTTGGCGAGGTGTGGTTTGACGGTAACGTGATAAGCACCAGAGCCAGAAATATGAAGATAAATAAAAATCCTGATGGTCCGGACCCGGATGTTCTTCCGGGAAGATACATGATCGAGGTTGCGAGGGTCAGGGATCATATGCGGCTTCGGCTGTTTATGGAGCCGGATGATGCCGATGAAGCAGGTTCAGAGGGTGTACATACAAGAGTATTGGCTGATGACAGATTGTGTTCGGAGGTTATCGTGGCACTTCCCGACAGCTCCGGCACTGCATTTATATCGCTTACGGGAGAGAATTGTCACATGACGGAGATAGCGGCGGATACGACCGGTATCAGTTTAAATGAAAGTGATATCCCCAGGATCGCCGATGAGGTCACATATATCAACCGTATGGTGGGGGATGTGCCGAATATCCAGGTGGATGGATATCTCACTGATGCTACGAAGGGGATGCCGGTATCTGACGGCATGGAGATAGTTTTCCATACGATGACTTTGCCGACCGCCACTCTCGTGTGGCACTGTCCGTCACTGATGTTTTATAAGTCAGATAATAACTGTATAAATGGACCCAACTACGAGGAACTGGTCATCGTCAGACTGGACGGAGAGAGCTTCGAGAGGGACGAAGAGGGCAGAAGCGTCACCGAGATGCGTGAGGAGGAGAGCTTCGAGAGCTGGGACAGATGGAAAGAGATCAATAAAAAGGGATATGAGAGCAAGGTGTTCCTCAAAAGGAAGCATAACAGGATAGTCATGCAGACAGAGAATGCCGGGATAAATGTAAAGAGTACCATATATACCCGCGACGGCGATGAGAATGTGAGAGTCGCATTGACGGGGGATCAGTGTGCGCTGACCGATATCAGGTTTATATACTCGGCATGATAAATGATTGTTGATATGTGTTGCAAAGTATCGTGAAATATGATATCATAATATTCAAAGTTACTATTCACGGCTAAGGAGGCAGGATCATATGTCAACCATGGTTGTTACGGATGTAACAAGTGCTGTCTCGGGTGCGGGAGCAACCATACTTCCACGCACAGACACTTTTGATGATACATCCATCACCTCTTTTAAGACAGTTCTTGATCAGGCTACGTCAGCGAAAAAGACGGAGCTTTCTTCTGATGTAAAAGAGGCACCCGTGGCGAAGATGGCAGCTGCCGTCAAAGCTGTGGGAGACAACGAGACATCTGCCACAGGTACGACCAAGCTTGAGAATATCTTTAAGAGAGCCTCCGAAAAGTATGATATATCCTATGACTTTTTAGTTGCGGTTGCAAAGGCTGAGTCTGATTTTGATTATGAATGTGTATCTTCTGCGGGTGCCAAGGGCATCATGCAGCTGATGCCTGATGAAGTCAAGGAGTTCGGAGTGACGGATGTGTTCAATCCCGAGCAGAACATCATGGCGGCCGCAAAGCTTCTGGCAGCGCATCTGAAGAAGTTCAAGGGCGACTTTACACTGGCGGCTGCAGCTTACAACGCCGGCAGCGGTGCAGTGCAGAAGTATGGTGGTGTGCCTCCGTATAATGAGACACAGAATTATGTAAAGAAGATAGCAAGGTTTATGAAGGAGGGAGTGAAGGTTCCCGATAAGGATGCTCCCGCTTCGATAGATTATTCTGCGTATGAAGGAAAGAATTACGCGGGAACTACACCGGTAACCGGATCCGGCACGACCGGCACGTCGTCAGAGCCTTTTGATCAGGGAGTTATGGCGACTGATGAGGACTGGGATCAGGTGCGGGTTACAGTGGGTACCGGTGATCAGGCGGTCACTATGACCTACGGAGCTTACATGAAGTACAAGGAGCTTGGATCTCTCGGAGTAGGGTAATCCGTGGTGGAGTATGTATGATGATCTATGCAGAAGTGTAGATGGGCGTTTGCGGAGGAGTGCAGATGGCAGGTAAGAGTGGAAATTATGACAGATCTATAGTAGTCTGTTCTCAGTGTGAAGGCTATATGAGATATAAGGGCGCCGGGGTTTACGTATGCAATGAGTGCGGTCATGAGGCATTTGATACATACGGCATAGTCAGGAGATTTTTAGAGGAGAGAGGTCCGAGTAATATCCTTGAGATATCTGAGGGTACCGGCATAGAAAGAACAGAGGTTTCCGCGCTCCTCAAGGATGGAAGACTCGAGGTTTCGCATTTTTCCGATGTGGCACTTTGCTGTCCCAGATGCGGTATGCCCATACGAACCGGAGAGTATTGTAACAAATGTCAGCATGAGATAGATATCATGAATGAGAGAAATAAGAAAAAAGGTGTTTACAACGCTCTTAAAAACGATCTGCTGACTGACTCCGGGAAGATGAGATTTGTAGAAAACAAAAAGAAATAAAACAGTTATTATTCAGCTTCTGTACTCAGAAGTATCTGAAGTGTTTTTGCATATACGGTTTCACTTTTAGTTTCCCATTCATCACATATACGTATGGCTTCGTTCTCATCGGCAACTTCCAGTGAGAGCTCATATATGGTACGCGAGCCGTCTCTGATGGAGCAGTTTACGATACAGGCTCCGTCGTTTGCAAGATGATAGTCGCTGACCAGTGAAGTTTCATCAAGAGTCTCGATGTGGTTTTTTTTCAGATAATCATCGACCTCTCTGCGGATATCTATAGAAAGCTGAGTTTCAAAGGCTTTTCTGGTTTCATCACCGAGTTCTGTCAGCGTCAGATATGTGCGGTGGTAGGTGGTGTTTTCCGAGACCAATCCTGATTCCACCAGTTCGCCGAGTGCTGACTGCGCCTGAATATAGTCGGTATATCCCAGCTTTATGATGACATCCAAAACTACACTCTGCGGAAGAGAGAGTGAGGTTTTGTGAAGTATATGCAGGATGATCTGCTTGTAAAGATTGACCGGATTGTCAGGCATCATTCGCTCCTTTCAGGGCGGGAACATTTATCTGAAAGATACATCTATAACAGTATTTTATTTATTTTTATAAAAATGTCAAGGAGGAGATCATGGACACAAAAGAAAAAGCACTAAGTCTTCATGAAAAATGGGGAGGAAAGCTCGATACTACCCCGAAGTGTGAGGTTAGCACATCGGAGGATCTGGCTCTGGCGTACACTCCCGGAGTGGCGGAACCTTGCAAGGTTATCGCAGAGGATAAGGAGGCAGTGTATAAATACACCATGAAAGCCAATACGGTTGCCGTGGTATCGGACGGAAGTGCCGTGCTGGGGCTCGGTAATATCGGTCCCGAAGCTGCGATGCCGGTCATGGAGGGAAAGGCGGTTTTGTTCAAGACCTTCGGAGGAGTGAACGCTGTTCCCATCTGTCTGGATACACAGGATACGGACGAGATCATAGAGACGGTCGTACGTATAGCTCCGGGGTTTGGCGGGATAAATCTCGAGGATATCTCGGCACCCAGATGCTTCACGATAGAGCAGGAGCTCAAGAAGAGACTACATATCCCGGTATTTCATGATGATCAGCATGGTACAGCCATAGTAGTGCTGTCTGGGATCATAAATGCGTTGAAGCTGACCGGAAAGAAAAAGGAAGACTGTCATGTGGTCGTAAACGGATCCGGGGCTGCCGGCATAGCTATCAGCAAGCTGCTGCTCAGATACGGATTTAAGCATATCATCCTGTGTGACAGCGCCGGTATAGTTCACAAGGATTCCAACAGACTTAACGATGTAAAACGTGAGATGCTCAAGATCACCAATCTCGAGGATAAAAAGGGAACCCTCGCCGATGCTATGGTGGGAAGTGATATATTTATAGGTGTTTCGGCACCCGGAGTGGTAACTGAGGATATGGTAAGGAGTATGAATAAAGACGCTATACTTTTTGCCATGGCTAATCCGGTTCCGGAGATCATGCCCGATCTTGCGAGAGCCGCCGGGGCGAGAGTGATAGGTACAGGAAGATCTGACTTTCCGAATCAGGTTAACAATGTTTTAGCTTTCCCGGGGCTGTTCAGGGGAGCGCTTGAGGGGAGAGCAGAGCAGATAACCGAGGAGATGAAGCTTGCGGCAGCAGTAGCTATAGCATCTCTGATATCTGACGAGCAACTTGATGAGGATCATATCATACCGGAGGCTTTTGATCCGAGAGTGGCCGATGTGGTCAGTCAGGCTGTGAAGGATAATATAGAAAGATAGGGACATAACAGGAGGTTTTATATGGATTATGAAAGCATGACACTTAAGGAGCTCCGTGACTTGGCAAAGGAAAAGGGGATAGAGAAGACCGCCTCTATGAGAAAGGCTGAGCTGGTGAGTGTTCTTACGAAGTCGGAAGAGACGGCTAAGCCGGCGAAGGCTCCTACACGTAAACTCAAAGCATCTGCAGCTGAAGGCAGACAGAGGGACTCTGAGGGAAACAGTTCAAGATCATCTGCCGGTGTAAAAAGGGAGAAGCGTCCTGCTGAGAGTAAGGAGAGACGTCAGCCGGAGCGCCGTGAGAAGCAGATGTCCGAGCCTCGGGAGAATCAGGTGACCGAGCGCCGGGAGAGAAGGCCGGAGGAGCAACAGGACAGAACCGAGAGAAGCACTGAGAATCAGCCTGAAAGAAGTGCAGAGGAACGTCATAAGAATTATGATCCGAGGATGAACGTAAAAGCGCG
>JAFSTZ010000365.1 GCA_017445525.1 Eubacterium sp. | reverse complement strand
GCGGCGGTGGCGGCGGCTCCTGGTGATCATAAAGACTCGAGTGCGGTCGTGATGAGTGTATAAGCGCAAGCGCGGTCGTAGCTTTTCTTCCTCGCTCGCCCGTATGAAGGGCTCCTCGGAAGAAAACTACTGCCGCTTGCGCAGTCAGCCTAAATAAATCTATCGCGCTCGAGAGATCAGTTTGGTGCACCGGCGCCATCGCAGCCGGGAACTCCGCTCAATGTTTATAAGGGAGTTGATATGAAACAGTGTATCTGTATTGACCTAAAGTCTTTCTACGCGTCGGTAGAATGCGTGGAGAGAGGGTTGGATCCGCTGTCGACAAATCTTGTTGTGGCGGATCCGACGAGGACCGAAAAGACTATCTGTTTGGCAGTGACTCCGTCACTTAAGGCTTACGGCGTGTCCGGGAGGGCACGTCTTTTTGAGGTTGTGCAGAGGGTGGACGAGGTAAACAGAGAGAGACTGAGAGTGTCCGGATCGGAGGGCTTTACCGGATCTTCCTGTCAGGCTACTGAGCTTGCTGCTGATCCTACTCTGAAACTTGATTATATAACTGCTCCTCCGAGGATGCGCAAGTACATGGAGGTCAGCAATAAAATAGTTGAGATCTATCTAAGGTATATAGCTCCTGAGGATATGCATATATATTCCGTGGATGAGGTGTTTATGGATGCGACTGCGTATCTGAAAAACTATCATATGACTGCGTATGAGCTTGCCATGAAGATGGTCAAAGACGTTTTGACAGAGACCGGTATCACGGCGACTGCAGGTATTGGGACCAACTTGTTTCTCGCAAAGGTCGCTATGGATGTCGTTGCCAAAAAGATGCCGGCTGATGCTGACGGAGTGAGGATAGCGAGCCTGGATGAACATAGCTACAGAGAGCAGCTCTGGGCTCATGAACCGATCACCGATATATGGCGTGTAGGGAAGGGGTATAGAAATAAGCTGGCAAAGTTCGGGATGCACACCATGGGCGATGTGGCCAGATGCTCCATCGAGAACGAAGAACTCTTATACGATCTTTTCGGAGTGAATGCCGAACTTTTTATAGATCATGCATGGGGATATGAACCTACTGAGATTAAACAGATAAGGGCTTACAGACCGCAGAGTAACAGTCTTGGATCGGGTCAGGTGTTGAAGGAGCCATACAACTACGAGAAGGGTGAGCTCATAACCAGAGAGATGACGGAACTGCTGGTTCTGGATCTTGTGAAGAAAAGGCTGGTTACCGATCAGATGGTCTTGACCATTGGTTATGACAGGACAAGCCTTGATGATCCTGCTGTAAAGGCGGCATATAAAGGCAAGATCGTCACCGATCACTACGGGAGAAAGGTTCCTGAGCATGCTCACGGGACAGCGAATCTCGACCACCTCACATCCTCGGGCCGGCAGATAGTGGAGGCAGTCATCGATCTGTACGAGCGGATAGTAAACCCTACGCTACTGATAAGGAGAGTGAATATAACCGCAAATCATGTGGTATATGAGGGCGAGGCCAAGCGTCCGGAGCCGGAGAGGAGACAGCTGACGCTGCTTGATGATATAGAGGCCGAGAGTGTCAAACGGGAACAGGATTACGAGGCTGAGATGAAGGAAAGACGGCTGCAGCATGCCATCCTGGATATCCAGTCCAGGTATGGTAAAAATGCACTGCTCAAGGGCATGAATCTTGAGGAGGGGGCCATGACTATCGAGAGAAACGGACAGGTCGGCGGTCACAAGGGATGATCAACATGTCGATAACTATGTAGAATGTCTGAAAATCTGCCGAAAAAGATACCCGTTTCTGATATTTTTCGTTAACTTTTTCGCCAAAAAAGCCTTGCACGTACTGCTCGTATATAGTATAATATTGAGTATGTTAAAAACACATGAACAGGGAGCTGTGGCGTATGAAGCTTGTATTTATAGGGGCAGATCATGAAGTGACGGGAAGCTGTCACTATATGGAGGTCGGAGACAAGAAGTTCTGTATCGATATCGGTATGGAGCAGGGACGTGATATGTTTGAGAATCAGGAGATCCCTGTCAATGCTTCTGAGATAGATTTTGTACTCTTGACACATGCGCATATCGATCATACCGGTCTTTTGCCGTTGCTCTATGCCAGAGGGTTCAGGGGGCAGGTTTTTGCAACAAAGGCGACCTGTGAGCTTTCGCAGATCATGCTCAGAGACTCGGCTCATATCCAGCAGTTCGAGGCAGAGTGGCGCAACAGAAAGGCATCCAGATCCGGAGGTGAGCTGTATCAGCCTATCTATACCATGGAGGATGCTCTGGGAGCCATCCATCTTCTGGTGCCATGTGAGTATGATGAGGTTATAGAGGTTTGTGAGGAGGTTAGCATCAGATTTACTGATGTCGGACATCTGCTCGGCTCATCTTCCATAGAGGTTTTTGCCAAAGAGGGCAAAGAGGAGAGGACGGTAGTTTTCTCGGGCGACCTCGGAAATATCAATAAACCCATACTTCGCGATCCGCAGTATACCAAGGCGGCTGACTATGTCGTCATGGAATCTACATACGGGGACAGGATACACTCTGAAGGAGTGCCTGATTATGTCGGTGATCTCGCTGCTATCATGGAGGAGACATTTGCAAGAGGAGGGAACGTGGTTATTCCGGCCTTTGCAGTCGGACGTACTCAGGAGCTTTTGTATTTTATACGACAGATAAAGGAGCAAAAGCTCATCACTTCATATCCTGATTTTGATGTATATGTTGACTCGCCGATGGCCGTGGAGGCTACACATGTTTTCGGGAGAAATGCTGAAACCTGTTTTTCGGAAGAGGCGAGAGAACTTGTAAGAAAAGGTATAAATCCCATAGGCTTTCCCGGTCTGAAACTGTCGATCACATCCGATGATTCCAAGGAGATAAACTTTGATCCGAACCCAAAGGTGATCCTGTCCGCATCGGGCATGTGCGATGCCGGTCGTATAAGGC
>JAFSTZ010000364.1 GCA_017445525.1 Eubacterium sp. | reverse complement strand
TGGTTGTCATATAAGATGAAGTGACTTCCTGTTTCTCAGAAAAAGCCCCGCGTATTTGCGAGGCTTTTTCATTACTGTTATGTACATATTTGTATGATTCAGCTGTGAATAGTAACGGATTGACACATAGTTGTAGATAATTTCAGTTAAAATACATATAGTATTACGTTTTGTGTGTTTGGACAGATTTATTGTGCGTTCATTTTTATTTTATCAGAAAAGGAGAATCGGTATGGTATTAAAAAGGGTAATTAAGGGCGGAGTCGCACTGACGATGAGCTTGATGATGTTTGTTATGACACCTGTTCAGGCTTATGCAGCAGAAACTGCAAACTCTTATGCAGAGCTTGCGTCGATCATCAGAACACATCTTATGGAAAGCCGTGACGCCAAGTTCGATGTCAAGACTGCGATGGATATCGACGAAGTTACGGAACGCGTGGTTACTGACAAGTCAGATGTTATCGATGGCATGATTTCCATGCTGGATGATCCGACTACAACCGAGGATGCTGATTTCATAGTAGGAAATGTCAATTGGTCAAAGATGGATCTGAATATAAATGATGATCTGTCCATCCACTTTGATATTCATATGTTTGAGACGATGGCACAGACTCAGTATGTGAATCAGCATGCACCGGAGATCCTTGCGAGTCTCGGGGTTGCAAACATGACAAACTACGAGAAGGTAAAGGCCATCCATGACTGGATAGGGAAACAGAACACATATACTGCTACGGATAAGGATTCAGAGTCTACCACATATGGAGTTATCCATGACGGAAAGGCTCTTTGCAACGGCTATTCACTCTGCTTTTATAAGCTCTGTGTGGAGGCCGGCATACCTTGTAAGTATATCGGAGGAAAGGCCGGTACCGGACGTGATGCCGGAGGTCACGCATGGAATATAGTAGCGCTTGGAGACAAGTGGTACAACGTTGATATGACCTGGGATGATGAGGATGATAACGACAGAGTAGTATATGATTATTTTCTGAAAGGCAAGAGGGATTTTGACGAGGTTGATCCTACTCAGAAGCATACTGTCGATTACGGATATTCAACGTTCTTTGCAGAGGCTTTCCCGGTTGCGGATACAGCGTTCAATCCTACAGTGATGAGTGATGTAAATACTACAATAAAGATCGGAAGCACTCTTGATGGTGTGGATATTGATGCCGGACCGGCTCCGTCAACAGTGGAAAAGGAGATAGTGGATGGCTCTTATCCGTCTTCTATGAAGTTCAGTGTAAAGAGAAATAAAAGACAGTATCTCCAACTGTTTATTGCCGAAGGCATGGAAGAAGAGGTAAGCTATGTGATCTACAAAGTCCCGACCGGTAAAAAGAGGATCAAGAGCATTATAAATGACGGCGTAGTACAGGATGAAGATGACGGCTCATACTTTACAAATCTTTCATTCAAAGGCAAGAAAAAGGGCAAAGTAACAGTTAAGATCACACTTGTACTTACAGACTATTCGGAGCGCACTTATACATTTACCGGCAAGGTAAAATAACTCATAATAATTGTTGTATTATCGTGGTACATTTTTGCGATGTACCACGATTATTCTTCTGTTAAGTATGGTTTTTGGAGCAGAGTGATCGTGAGAGATGACATAATAATAACTGATAAACATATGGTGAGTTGTGTTTGCAGAGGTAGTGTATGCAAGCACTTGATCCGGCATCGCATCAGAGTATTTTTTGTGTGTATCTGTCTGGTCATAGTTTATGTTTTCAGTCCGACTTCAGCAGCGGCTGCCGGGTCGGATGCTGTTTCCGCCGGAGTAGCAGACGGGTTTGATCCCATGTATGCTGATTCATATAGCGACGCCTTTTCATTTTTATCTATGTATCGTGATAAGCCTGTGATCACAGGCGACTTCAGTTTCCCTTCCATAAGCTTCCCGGGTGACGTGAGCGGGAGATTTTTTTACTCTGACGGCTACTTTACACAGCCGGCAAATATCTATGATGCCAAGCTTTCTACCATGTCTCTCTGTTTTGCATGCGCATCGATGGCATCTTCTGAAGCGAAAAAGATCACATATAAAAACAAGTCAAAAAACGCCAGACATCTTCTCGATCGGATCGGGTTCAGGGATATCTGTGTAAATACCGACTTTGTCCACAAACCCGGTGAGGATACCATAGGTGTCGTGATGGGGCGCAAGACCATAGAGGGTCCGGACGGAGAGTTTACGTTGGTTTCCGTGGGGATCAGAGGAGCCGGATATGAGAGTGAGTGGGTTGGTAACATGAAGATAGGCAGCGCCGGTGATGCTGAGGGTTTCCACAACGCGGCTCTGCGAGCAAAGGATGCAGTCGATGCGTATATCAGGAGATACTCCATAGATACGGAGAGGACGAAGTTCTGGATAGCCGGGTTTTCAAGAGCCGGAGCCGTGACCGATCTTTTGACCAGAGAGCTTACCAACGCATATGATGTCTCCGGGACTCGTGTTTACGGGTATTCCTTTGCCACTCCCAGAGGTGCGTATAAAAAAACAAAGAGCTATCCGAACGGTCACTGTATCGTCGGGATATCTGATGCAGTGCCGTATGTCGCACCGGAGTATATGGGATTTACGCATTACGGAGACGATCACGTCATAGGAGGATACGTACAGGGCTTTCAGAGCTACAGGATGGTAGTTGAGATGGCGATCGATTTTATCATTACAGTCCCGAGCGGCATCAACTTTGAGAAGACGGACGTGATCCCATCTCAGGATGAGCTGATCAAAAGGCTTATGGTTGCCATCCAGCATTCCGTGGCGCCTGACAGGGCTGCATATATCGGAAAAGAGGTCGAGGATGGGCAGACTACCGCGGAGGTCTTTTCATTTTTATTGAGATTTCTGATGACGGCTGATGAGAGGCTCATGACCGATATCTCCGATGCCGTCAGGGACACTGCCAGACATATAAATGGTGAGGCGCTTTCCATGTTTTCACTCATGAAGGATGCGGTCAAAAACGGGATCGAGTCTCTGAGCGAGGAGGAGAGATCCAGTATCTACTCTTCGCTGTGGGGCTGCTTTAAACCGGCGTTTGCCAAGACTGTGCCACCGGCTGATCTTGAGGCGATCATGAGTATGTGGAGATCGCTCATGCATATACTTTTTGATATAGCAAACTATGATTATACGCACTCTGACGGAGCCGGATTTGATCTTATAGGTACGCTTATTAACAATATTGCAACCATAGGAGAGGCACATACTCCGGAAAAATATCTCGAGCTTGTTACATCGCAGGATGACAATTATTCCGGGATAAACTGGGAGGGAGAGTCTACGTCATCCGGAGGCGGAACTGTTGTATCGGATGCCGGCGGCAAGGCTGATGAAGATGCTTCCGGGATATTGCTTCGTGTCGGTGATTTTGATAAAACCGATATCATAGTATCCGAGAGACCGCAGATACAAAAGACGGATATAAATACTTCCGGAAACGGTGAACAGACGGCGGATAAGGATACTCAGGTATATCGGCCAATAGCAGCCATGCATGCAGGCGGTACCATGGGTAGCAGGGACCATGATATTTATATGGGACGAGTGAGTGATGACGGCAGCGATCTGAAGGCAGACACGGCAGGTGTTCTGTATCTGCAGGCCAGGTCAGAGAGTGAACGCGCTCTGTACGGAAACAAAAACGGAACCTATGATGTCTGTTTGATAGCTGCGCCTCCGGAAGAGGGGATGCTCTTTGATTCCTGGGTTGATGAAAAGGGAGTTGCGATCACACATGATCAGAATTACGTGATACATATCGCAGACGGAAAGGCTGATCACAGCACTGTCAAGCCGGTATACAGGGAGATAGTCATCGAGCAGTCGTTCGAGCTTCCCACGCCGAAGACCGTGATGGAGAGTCCGGAAGAGGAACCTGAGAAGCAGGAGGAGGCTTCCGGTGGTTCGCTAGCTGTGTGGATCGCAGTTACGACCGGAGTTGTGTTGGTCGGTGGGGGAACCGGCGGATTTCTCTATATGCGCAGAAAGAGGCGCAGAAGGAGACGCAGGCGGAGATGATTTCCCGTGGACATGCGCATGGACTTTCCCGTACCTACGCTTTGATACGGATAAGCACGGTTGCCGGAATCATAAATTTCGATCGTTGATCCAAGCTGTGAATAGAATCGATTTTTGCTTGCGTTGTATGTATTTTTATGGTATAATATCTATTTGCTGCGGGCGGTTTGTTGCAGCGGCCTGCAGCTGCACAGGAGGGAGATATTTTGAACGACAAGAGATTTGCGCTGCTGATCGACTCGGACAATGTCTCGGCAAAGTATATCGACGTGATCCTGGATGAGATGACCAGGCACGGTATAGTCACCTACCGGCGCATCTACGGGGATTTTACGACCAATCAGATGCACAAGTGGAAGGATGAGCTTGCCGAGCGTTCCATCACGCCTATCCAGCAGTTTCAGAATACGACAGGAAAGAACTCCACTGATTCGGCTCTTATCATAGATGCGATGGACATCCTCTACGAGGGGAATGTCGAAGGCTTTTGTCTGGTATCGTCGGACAGCGACTTTACGCGCCTGGCAAGCCGCCTGAGAGAGTCGGGCATGGAGGTTATCGGCATGGGCGAGTCCAAGACGCCCAAGTCGTTTCGCGGAGCCTGCTCGGTATTTACTGATATAGAGTTGCTGATAGACGGTGAGAGCGGCAAGTCCGGAAAGAAGAAAAAGCAAAATATCGTATCGCCGAAGAAGGTTGCGGATGCCATCATAGAGGTTATCACGACGAACGAGAACGATGGCCGCGATACCGGACTCGGCGAGATAGGAAGCGCTCTGGTCAAGAAGTATTCTGACTTCGATGTCAGGAATTACGGATACAGCTCTCTGTCCAAGTTCATCGAGGAGATGGACGGGTTCGAGCTTCACCGCAATAAGTCAACCGTGACGGTTGCTCTTAAAAATGACACCTCCGAGATCGTAGAGTTTGCGGTCAAGTGTGTTGAGAATGAAGGTATAGAGGGCTTGGATATCAGTCAGCTGGCTAACCGCGTCTATGAGAGATATCCGAACTTCAAGCCATCCCAGATGGGATATGCAACCTTCCAGAAGTTCATACACAGCATACCTGATCTGCAGGTCGAGAAGCTGGAAAATAATCAAAGAAACGTGTACATCCGAAGAGAGTTCTATGATTATTAATATAAAAGGAGAATATGAAATGAGTGAAAGTGTAGTAATGTTAGGCAACGAGGCTATAGCCCGCGGTGCCTGGGAGGCGGGAGTCAAGGTGAGCGCAGCGTATCCCGGTACGCCGAGCACGGAGATCAGCGAGAATATTGTAAAGTATCCCGAGATCTATGCCGAGTGGTCACCCAACGAGAAGGTAGCAACAGAAGTAGCTATAGGAGCATCGATGGCAGGAGTGAGAGCCATGTCATCCATGAAGTGCGTCGGACTGAATGTGGCATCGGATCCTCTGTTTACGGTATCATATATCGGGGCGAATGCCGGACTTATGGTAGTTGTAGCTGACGATCCGGGACTTTACAGTTCCCAGAACGAGCAGGATACCAGAGCGATAGCAAGAGCAGCTCTGGTGCCGGTTCTTGAGCCGTCTGATTCACAGGAGGCAAAGGATTTTGTAGGGGAGGCGTTCCGCATCAGTGAGGAGTACGATACGCCTGTTATCCTGAGAACCACCACGAGACTTGCACACTCGCAGGGAGTTGTCGAATTGAAGGACAGAGTCGAGCCTGAGGACAAGCCATATGAGAGGAATCCCGGCAAAAATGTCATGGTTCCGGCTAACGCGACCAAGCGTCATCTGGTAGTTGAGGACAGGATGAACCGCCTTGAGGCAGACTCATGCGACTTTGCCATAAACAGAGCTGAGTACGGAGATACAAAGATAGGATTTATCACCAGCGGTATCCCGTATCAATATGTGAAGGAGGTATTTCCGGAGGCTTCTGTACTGAAGCTCGGCATGGTTTATCCTCTTCCGAAAAAGCTTATCGAGGAGTTTGCTTCAAAGGTTGACAAGCTTTATATTTTTGAAGAGCTTGAGCCTGTCATCGAGGAGCAGGTGAAGGCCTGGGGTATCGAGTGCATCGGCAAGGAGCTTTTCACCAAACAGGGTGAATACAGCGCCAACCTCCTCAGGGAGGAGCTTGCAGGCATGCCTGTCCAGACCAAAGCGTTTCCTGATCTTCCGGCGAGACCGCCGATACTGTGTCCGGGTTGTCCGCACAGATCCACCTTCAGTGTGCTGAAGAAATTAAAGATCCATGCTGCCGGCGATATCGGCTGTTATACACTCGGTGTTGCGCCACCGCTCGGAGTCATCGACACCACGGTCTGCATGGGTGCAAGTATCTCCACACTTCACGGTATGGAGAAGGCCAAGGGTAAGGATTATATCAAGAATTGGGTTGCGGTTATCGGCGATTCTACATTTATGCATACCGGTGTGAATTCACTGATAAATATGGTCTACAACCAGGGAACCGGCACGGTCATCATCATGGACAACTCCACGACGGGTATGACCGGACATCAGGATCACGCTGCAACAGGAAAGACGCTGAAGGGTGAGGAGGTTCCCGCGGTCAGCATCTATAAACTGTGTGAGTCTATCGGAGTTAAAAATGTTGTCGAGGTTGACGTTTTTGACATAGACAGATTTGAGAAGGTAGTAAAGGAAGAGGTTGCAAAGGATGAGGTTTCGGTCATCATCGCATGTGGTCCGTGTGCGCTGCTGAAGGGGCTGAAGTTCCCGAATGTCTGTGTGCCTGATCCGGATAAATGCAAGCGCTGCGGCAAGTGTCTGCAACCCGGATGTCCTGCACTGACCAAAAATGAAGACGGTACTATCGCCATCGACGAGACTATGTGTAACGGATGCGGCTTGTGTGCACGTACCTGTCCGTTTGGCGCGATCGATATAAAGGAGAGATAAGATGGATACTAAAAATATAATGATAGTCGGAGTAGGCGGTCAGGGGACGCTCCTTACGAGCCGTATCCTGGGTGCGATCATTAGAAAGGCCGGCTACGATGTCAAGCTGTCCGAGGTTCACGGTATGGCTCAGCGCGGCGGATCCGTCGTGACATATGTGCGCTACGGAGACAAGGTTTACGAGCCGATAGTTGAGGAAGGGCAGGCTGATGTGCTTATCGCATTTGAGAGACTGGAGGCTATGAGGTATGTGCATTTTCTGAAGAAGGACGGAGTTCTGATCGTGAATGATCAGCGTATGGATCCCATGCCGGTAGTGACCGGTGCCTGCGAGTATCCTGCAGATATCCTGGAAACTCTCGGAAAGACTCACAAGGTCATCTCCATAGATGCGATGGAAGAGGCCAAGAAGCTTGGGAACTCCCGTGTGTTCAATACGATCATTATCGGGCTTGCAGCCAAAAACATGGACTTCGACAAGGAAGAGTGGCTCGATGTAGTGGCAAATACCGTTCCTCCGAAAACCATAGAGATGAATCAGAAAGCATTTTTGGTGGGATATGATTATTGATTTTCATACACATACCTATCCGGACAAGATAGCAGCCGTGACGGTCGAGAAGCTGAAGGGGGATGCGGGAGTTGACGCGCATGGTGACGGAACCGCATCGGGACTTTCTGCTTCGACTGAAGAGGCGGGGATCGATTATGCGCTTGTGCTTCCCATTGCGACCAATCCACGCCAGGTTGCTACTATAAATGAGGTCGCTTACAAGACCAATCTTTCCGCAAACAGAAAGAGGCTTTTGTCGTTCGGAGCGATACATCCCGATTCTCCGGATCCGAAGAAGGTACTGAGAGGGATAGCATCTCTCGGGATTCGCGGGATAAAGCTTCATCCTGATTATCAGGGAGTGTTTTTCAGTGATATCAGGTATAAAAGGATAGTTGAGTTTGCCACCGATCTGGGATTATATATAGTTGTGCATGCGGGCATCGATATAGGACTTCCCGATCCGGTACATACCAGACCTTCCGATATCCTCGAGATGATAAGGGATACCGGCACGGATAAGCTGATCCTGGCTCATATGGGCGGATGGCGTATGTGGGATGAAGCGGTCGATCTTCTGGCGGGAGAGGATGTGATGATAGATACTTCCTTCTCTACAACGGCTGTCAAGGTGGAAGGTATGCTCGATGAAGAGCGTTTTGTGGAGATAGTTAGGGCTTTTGGAGCCGAGAAGGTTCTTTTTGGGACTGATTCACCTTGGGCGAGCCAGAAAAAAAGCCTGAAGTGGATCATGAATGCGCCGTTAAGAAAAGATGAGAAAGAAATGATTCTGGGAGAGAATGCTGCTGAGATACTTAAGCTGACTAAGGACCGGAAGCGCTGATGTGAGCGATAAAGCGTGAGACTGATCGAAGTATGTATATGACTCATGCTTGCATGAAGGCATATACATACAAGAGCAGTTGAACCTAACGGACAACGAGGATTCTGAAAGAATCCGAGTTTGTCAGTTAGGGGCTCACGCTTCGTAATTTATTGATAGAGATTGATAAAGGGAACAATTATATGGGAAGAAGAAAAAAGACGAAGAATAACGAGGACGAGTTCAAGAAGCTTGAGGAGGAGATGGTCGAAAAAGGATCATCTGTACGTCCTGTGGAGAAGATCGAGCCTCCGTCGGCTGACGATATAGAGGCTGCATTGGAGCGCACTCTTCGCGAGGATCTGCAGAAAGCGGAGCATGTCGAGGAAGAGGAGCCGAAGTTTTATTCTCCTGAGGAGCAGGTAGCGCGCAAAAAGAAGAAAAAAAGGATCATCCTCATCATAGTATTGATCCTTCTTTTAGCGGCTCTTGGTGCCGGGGGATACCTTGCTTTCAGGATATTCGGGCCATCGACGGAAAAGGTGGATGTTGAGAATATCTTCGGTGTAAATCAGGATGAGGTTGCTTTGATCATCGACGGTTCCATTTCTGACAAAAAAGGTATCATAGTCGGCGGACAGACATACATCCCTTCCGATATAGCCAACAGATATGTGGACGATCGTATTTATGTAGATGAGACTGAAAAGATGCTCTGCTATACTACTGAGGAGGGCACTACCGACTATCATATAGGCGAGGAGATCGACGGTGAGACACCGCTTATGGAGAGCAACGGTGCGCTGTATGTAGCGTTTGACTTTGCTGTCAAGAACGGTATCTGCGAGTACAAGCAGTTTACATCTCCGAACAGGATAGCCATATATCATGACAGGGAGAAGACATATACGTTTCTCACGCTCGGCGAGTCTGTGAGACTTCGCACGGGTCCTGGCAAGAAATATGCATACAGCCTTGATCTGAACGAGGGAGATGTTGTATATCAGAGTGAAGTAAACAAGGCTGAGAACGAGTTCCAGGCTGTAGTTACCGAGGACGGGGTGTCCGGCTATATCCCTATGGAGTCCATCGCAAAGACGGAGAGCAAGCCACTTGAGTTTACCAGGGAGCCGACTTCGTTCACACAAAAGACTATAGAGGGATCGGTATGTATCGGCTGGCACAACATAACTGTTTCCGGGTACACGGAGCTTCCGTCAAACCTTGGCATAGCAGAGCCAGTGAACGTTGTATCGCCGACATGGATCGTGTTGAAGAACAACAAAGGAGCCATAAACTCCATAGCAAACGAAACATATGCAAACGCTGTGCATGAGAACGGCTATAAGCTTTGGCCGACCGTGAGGGATTTCCCGGGAGAGGAGCTGCGTCATGCATCACTGCTGGGAGAGACCACATCCCGCAGAAAGCTTATCAAAAAACTGTTAAAGGAAGCCAAAAAGTATAACTTTGACGGGATAAATATTGACTTCGAGAGAGTTAAGGATAAGTCGGCTGCAGGGTATCTCCAGTTTTTGCGAGAGCTTACGGTGGAGTGTCACAAGCAGGATCTTATCGTCTCATCCGATAACTATCCGATCCGTGAGTTCAACTCGTTCTATAACACTGCAGAGCAGGGCAGGATCGTGGACTACTGCGTATTTATGGCCTATGACGAGCACTATGCAGGCAGCGAGGA
>JAFSTZ010000363.1 GCA_017445525.1 Eubacterium sp. | reverse complement strand
CGGCGATAAGATATGCTATACGATGTGTCAGCACGCGGGTTTTGCCCGAGCCGGCTCCGGCTAAAAGCAGGAGAGGACCGTCTCCGAAGGTGACTGCTTCAAGCTGTTTATCGTTTAGATTTGCAAGTAAATCACTCATTGCATCAAAATCTCCTCATTTATATAAAAATATTATGAAGTATAATAATTATCGTAAATATATAAAAATATTACTGCGATTCAAGTCTTTAATTCTGATATTTTTTGTATGCAAGTTATATTTTTGCTGATGCTAAGTATCAGCAAACTGCTGAACACACATATTTTGCAGGCGATCAGCCCAGATCTGACATGGTTTCATCTATCAGACGCTCTACCATCTGCTTTTTCAGGTAGGCATCAAATGAAAGAAGGCAGATAAATGCAAATCTGGACAGATAGTCGGCCTCCTTTTCATCAGTTACACCCGGAAACAGTTCCTGTGATGACTGAAATCTCCTCAGTACATCCTTTGTGAGCTTGTCCGTCATCTTTTTCTCCATAGTGAAGATCTCGGCATAGATCTCGTCGATGCCGATGGATTTTTTCTTGTTGTCGTAGAACATCTCCTTGAGAGGATGAAAGATCCTCTGGATATCGTCGATGGACAGAACATTTTTAAAATAATACAAAAGGATGAGCATGCACATATGATCCTTGGAGTACTTTTTCTTTATGGGCGGAGGCAGCACATCATTTTTGGTATAGTTGTTTATCATGGTCTTGGTCAGGACCTTGTCGTCATTGTTAATCTTGCAGGCGCCGAGGTGAGTATCCATGAACTTCGTTACCTGATCCATATAAAGCTCTATGTCCGGGATTATCTCCGGATCGATATAGTCGATCTCTTTCATCTTGTTTATGATGTCCAAGAGACTTTCTTCGGTTTTAGGCTTGTTTTGGGCTTTGTTTGCCAATTTTAGATCCTCCTTGGTTTTCTATGTCTTTATGATGATAACATATTTTCTCTTGAAAGTCTAATGGAATTTTTATATAATGATAACAATAGTGCATGGAGCAAAGCGACATGCGGGATTTTCGAGCAGTGCAGTGACTACCGTGAATAGGCATTATTCACTCAAGGAGACCGAATATGAGCAGAAAGAATAAGAAAAAGATCCCTGATGGTCCCGAGGCGCCTTTTTGTCCTCATTTTGAGGAGTGCGGGGGATGTACATATCAGAGGTTTACATATGAAGGACAGAAGGCGGAAAAGCTGAATAAGGTTCAGAGGCTGGTTGCGGAGGTTTGTCCTGATTTTCCGCTGTATGAGTGTCTTGACAGTCCGAGGCAGACCGGCTACAGGAACAAGATGGAGTTTTCTTTCGGTGATCAGGAGAAAGACGGACCACTCACTCTTGGTCTTCATCAGCGCGGGAGCTTTTATAATGTTGTTCCCATATTTGATTGTCAGATAGTTGACTCGGATTACAGGAGCATACTGTGGGCTTGTATGCAGTTTTTCAGAGAGCTGGGAATCCCGTATGTTCACAAGAGGAGTCATGAGGGTGTGTTGAGGCATCTCGTGATCAGAAAGTCCGTGGCAACCGGAGAGATCATGGTCGTGCTGGTGACAAGCTCGCAGAGGCTGAGTACTTATCCGGGGAAATGCTCTGGTGTGGAGGAGACCGATTCTTTGGGGCCGGGTGACTATCCCGGGGAACAGATCGGTGTGGAGGTGACTTCCGGCTCGTCTGTTGGATCATCGGAGGCAGGAACAGATATTTCAGATGTATCCATGATCCCTGATTGGGAGTTTAGTTGGATATCTGATCTGGTTGAAAGACTGACCTTGCTTGATCTATACGGTAGGATAACAGGGATCATCCATGTGATAAATGATTCTTTGGCGGATGTTGTTAAGTCTGACAGGACGGTCCTTTTATACGGCAGGGACTGGATAGAGGAGAGGCTTCTCGGACTTTCGTTCAAGATCACTCCGTTTTCATTTTTCCAGACGAACTCGACCGGAGCTGAGGTGTTGTACTCAGTTGTTCGGGATTATATCGGTGATCTGTCGGGGAAGACAGTGTATGATCTCTACTCCGGTACAGGTACTATCGCGCAGATGCTTGCCAAGGTTGCCAAAAGAGTAGTGGGCGTGGAGATAGTAGAGGAGGCCGTGGAGGCGGCCAGGGAGAATGCGGCGCTAAACGGACTTACCAACTGTGAGTTTATAGCCGGTGATGTGTTGCAGGTGCTGGATGACTTCACTGAACCCCCGGATGTTATGGTTCTGGATCCGCCCAGAGAGGGGATACATCCCAAAGCACTTCCGAGATTGCTTTCATATGGAGTGAATTATTCTGTATATGTTTCCTGCAAGCCTGATTCTCTTGCAAGAGATTTGGGTCCGATCCTTGCAGCAGGATATAAACCTGTAAAGGCCGTATGTGTAGATATGTTCCCATGGACAAAACACGTAGAGACATGCGCTCTGTTAACGAAATCAAGCGTTAGCGCAGATTGAGTTTACAGGCGCAGTCGTTCCGACGAGCACGAAGTGCGAGAGCGGAACTTCCTTGTGAGGCAGCCTTGCGACTAATCCACAGAGGCGCAGTCGTTCCGGCGAGTGCGAAGCACGAGAGCGGAACCTCCTGGTGAGGCAGCTCCTCGAGCGTGTGAGCAACCGAAAAGCAGATTCCTATGTGAAATTGAATGTGAAGATGGAGGATTACTATCGGATCAAAGATGAAGAACTGATGAAAGTAAAGGGGGAGAAACTTTTATGAGAGATTTTGATAAGCAGATGGAAATGGTTCTCTATCATTCCGATGAAGGGGATGTTTCTGTTGATGCATATATTAAAGATGAAAGTATCTGGATAACACAGAAGGCGATGGCAGAGCT
>JAFSTZ010000362.1 GCA_017445525.1 Eubacterium sp. | reverse complement strand
GTTTGATGAGCTTTGATACAAAGCTGTATGTTTCTTTATTCTTTTCAAGCATACTCCAGTCAAGCCATGTTGTGGAGTTGTCCTGACAGTAAGCGTTGTTGTTGCCCTTCTGGGTGTTGCCGAACTCGTCGCCCATCAGCAACATGGGTATGGGAAGTCCCAGAAGCAGCATGGCGAGGATATTTTTCTCCTGCTTTGCTCTGAGTTTCAGTACACCCTTGCGTCGGGTAGGTCCTTCATAACCGCAGTTCCAGCTGTAGTTATAATCTGTACCGTCACGATTTTTCTCACCGTTGGCCTCGTTGTGCTTTATGTCGTAGGATATCAGATCTCTGAGGGTAAAACCGTCGTGAGCAGTGATGTAGTTGACTTTGACAGAGTTCTTTTTCTCAGTGCGAAATGCCTGATAGAAACTGTCGACCTGTCCCTCATCGCTCTTTACAAATCTTCTGGCGATCTCCTTGAAGCCGTCATTCATCTCGAAAAACATAGGTGCATTGCCTGCCGGAATATCATCCCAGGACATGCCGAAAAAACGTATATGTCTGAGTATGGGATCTCTGCGCACCATCCCCGTGTTGAACCAGTCGGATGTCACTCTGAAGCCGTCTATATGGTAGGTTATCGCATAGTGTCTCAGACAGTCGAGAACAAAGTCGGGAGTCTTGTTTGCAAAAAACATATCAAGGATCACGATCATACCGAGACGGTGGATCTCTTTGACAAGTGATTTGAACTCGATATCAGGATTCTTTGGATCGGAACTGTACGATGCTTTGGGTGCAAAGTAGAAAGAATCCTTGGTGTAACCCCAGTAGTTGACCCTTTTGGTGCCGTCCAGACCGTCGCCTATAGAAAGCTCATTGAAGTCATATACGGGGAGAATAAACAGAGTATTTATCCCCAGCTTTTTCAGGTAGGGGAGCTTCTCACGCATACCGTCAAATGTTCCGGGGTTCTTGACACCGGAGCTTTTGTGCTTTGTAAAGCCCCTTATGTGCGCCTCGTAGATCACCATATCGTCGGTGGATACAGGCTTTCTCTTTTCACCTGTCCAGTCAAAGTCCGGAGAGGGAATCCTGCCTCTGAGCGATCTTTGCTTACCGAAGGTGTTTCGCCCGGAAACTATCTCTGCAGATGTGTTTAAGAAATGCTCGCCATCTGCGGAAAAGTCGTACGTGCAGCTCCTCAACTCATCAACAAGGTTTTCTTTATGGAGGCGCACTGAAAAAAAGTCCTCCATCCCCAGTTCTTTCAGTGAGGGTATATTTATATGTTTGACCGATCCGCTCTCCGGGTAGAGATTCAGACGGAGAGTCTTGGCTCCGGGTCTTGAGATACAGATGGAAACAGTATCTTTGTCAAGAACAGAGATGCCCATGGTTTTGATCAAATTGGGCTTTGTTATCTGAATATCTGAAAATGCCAAGGTGTTACCTCCATATAGTTAACTATAGTTATAGAAATATCCCGTTTATTCCCTAAATACAAAGAGTATTCACAGATAACTATACTATAAAATGCGTTAAAATACAACATTTTTTTGTGAATTATTTGTAATTTAATAGTAATTTCAAAAAAAATCAAAAAAAATGATAAAAACACTTGCATTTTCCACGGAATTTCGGTAAAGTATCAAGGTATAGTATTTAATAATAATTTTTTAGTAATTCACTTGTAAGTGATAAAAAAGGAGGATAAGATGATCCAAGCAAGCAACATTTCTCTTCGATTTGGTAAAAAAGCGCTCTTTGAAGAGGTTAATATAAAGTTTACGGAAGGTAACTGCTACGGTATCATAGGTGCCAACGGTGCGGGCAAGTCAACATTTTTAAAAATACTGTCGGGCGAGCTTGAGCCTACAACAGGTGATATCTCCATGGGAGCGGGAGAGAGGATGTCCGTTCTCGAGCAGGATCACTTTAAGTACGATGAAGACGTGGTTTTGGATACTGTCATCGCAGGCAACCAAAAACTTTTTGATATCATGAAGGAAAAGGATGCCATATATGCCAAACCGGATTTCTCTGACGAGGACGGTATCAGGGCGAGCGAGCTGGAGGCCGACTTTGCTGCCATGAACGGTTGGGAGGCTGAGGCTGATGCAGCTACACTTTTAAACGGTCTTGGTATCGATACGGAGCTGCATGACAAGAAAGTGAGTGAGCTGGCTGACAATGACAAAGTGAAGGTTTTGCTTGCGAGAGCTCTCTTCGGCAATCCGGATATCCTGCTTCTCGACGAGCCCACGAACCATCTCGATCTTGACTCTATCAGATGGCTGGAGGATTTTTTGATCGACTTTGAGAATACCATCATCGTGGTTTCGCATGACCGTTATTTCCTGAACAAGGTATGTACTCATACAGTGGATCTCGACTATGGAAAGATGCAGATATATGCGGGAAACTATGATTTCTGGTATGAGTCTTCACAGCTGATGATCCGTCAGATGAAGGAAGCAAACAAGAAAAAGGAAGAGAAGATCAAGGAGTTGCAGGAGTTTATCCAGAGGTTCTCGGCCAATGCATCCAAGTCCAAACAGGCGACTTCGCGTAAGCGTGCTTTGGAGAAGATCGAGCTCGATACACTGCGTCCTTCAAGCAGGAAGTATCCTTATATTGATTTCAAGCCTGAGCGTGAGATCGGCAATGAGGTTCTGACCGTCGAGGGGTTGACCAAGACGGTTGATGGCGAGAAGGTTCTCGATAACGTGTCATTTACGTTGGGACATGATGACAAGATCGCATTTGTCGGATCGTACGGTATCGCCGCTACGACTCTGTTTCAGATACTCAGCGGTGAGATGGAGCCGGATGCAGGTGATTATAAATGGGGGATCACGACTTCTCAGTCGTACTTCCCAAAGGATAACACGGCTTACTTTGACTCAAATGATACGATAGTTGACTGGCTGATGCCTTTCTCCCCGGAGAAGGATGCAACTTATGTGCGTGGCTTCCTCGGAAGGATGCTGTTCAAGGGGGATGACGGGCTCAAGAAGGTGAATGTCCTCTCGGGAGGAGAGAAGGTGCGCGTCATGCTGTCAAAGATGATGATGCTCGGATCAAACATTCTGCTGATGGATGAGCCGACCAACCATCTTGATATGGAGTCGATCACTTCGCTGAACAACGGTTTGATCAAGTTCCCGGGCGTGGTGCTCTTTACTTCGCAGGATCACCAGTTTATCCAGACTATCGCCAATCGTATCATCGAGTTTACGCCAAACGGCATGATAGACAAGGTTACTACGTACGACGAGTACCTGGACAGTGATGAGATGGCCAGAAAGAGACAGGCGCTCGCTTGATTTAGTATGCAATAAAAAAATGCTTGCAAAAAATAAAAGCTTGTGTTATCATAGCAAGCGATGCTTCGATAGCTCAGTTGGTAGAGCGACGCACTCGTAATGCGTAGGTCGTGGGTTCAAGTCCCATTCGGAGCTTGAGCATTAGGAGATGCTATGCGGCAGAGATAAATAAAAGCACATGGTGAGAGTTTACTCTCAAACATGTGCTTTTTGTTTATCTCGTAGCCGAAGGCTGCAGGCCATGTACATGAGGGATTCAGCCCCGAAGGGGCGAAAGCATGCACAGAGAGCATGCGAGAATCCCGAAGAAGCATGGTCTGCACGCATAGCATCTTGGCTGACCATTAGTGTAATTAGCTTATTTTGTCAACTCCAGCATGATCTGATTGCTCCTCTTGATGAACTCCGTCATCTTCTCGGGTGACAGCGGCTGATGTGCGATCAGTGCCAGGTCATACAGCTGTTTGCAGAACATCGGGGTGTTATCGCCCTTTTTGTTTGCCATGACGTACTTGACAAGCTCGTTGTTTGCGTTCAGGATCAGGGTCTGTCCCATGGTGTCCATACCGAGATCCATGCCCATACCATTCATGGAGTACATCTTCATCATATCCTGCATACGTCTGGTTTCCTCTGAGAGAGTGATCATCGAGGAGACCTCCTCATTTTTCAACTTCTCAACCTTAATCTCCAGTTTGTCATCACCGAGCGCATCGTGGAAGAGAGCAGTCAGCTCTTCCTGCTCTTTTGACAAGTCTTCACCGTCGCTGTCATCGGTCATCGACTCGGTCAGATCAGCGTCGATCCTCTGGAAACGAACTCCGTCCTCGTCACGTGTTTCAAGAGATGAGATAAACGGCTGGTCGATGGTGTCGGGCAGGACTACGGCATTCATACCCTGCTCACGGAAGAGGTTTACGTACTGGCTCTGCTGCTGAAGGTCAGTTACATAGTATACAGTCTTTTTAGGTTTCTCTTTTTCTGTATCTGTAGCGGCATCTCCGTCCTTTGAGGAGTCGTCTACCGGGTTGCCGTCCTCGTCTACTACATCTGCCAGAACTTCGTCGCCGTTTTCATCTGTGGTGGCTGCATCGTCTGTGGTCTTGTCAGGCTCAACATTCTCCAGGTACTCGGAGAGAGTGGAGTATTTCTCATCGAGATCCTTGAACAGTACATACTCACGGATCTTCTCACGGAACTTGTCATCCTTCAGGCAACCGAACTTGATAAACGGGGAGATATCGTCCCAGTATTTCTCATAGTTTTCACGGTCTGTCTTGCACATACCGGAGAGCTTGTCAGCAACCTTCTTGGTGATGTAGTCGGAAATCTTTTTGACAAATCCGTCGTTCTGAAGTGCGGAACGGCTGACATTCAGCGGCAGATCAGGACAGTCGATAACCCCCTTCAACAGGAGAAGGAACTCAGGGATGACCTCCTTTATGTTATCCGCGATAAATACCTGGTTGTTATACAGCTTGATCACGCCCTCCAGGTTCTCGTACTCGATGTTTACTTTCGGGAAGTACAGGATACCTTTGAGGTTGAACGGGTAGTCCATGTTCAGGTGGATCCAGAACAGAGGCTCCTTGTAGTCGTTGAATACCTTGCGGTAAAAAGTCTTGTAGTCCTCGTCGGTGCACTCATTCGGATGCTTTGCCCACAGAGGGTTAGTGTCAGATACAGAGACCTCACGCTTGATGATCTTTGCCTTCTTTACCTTTTTCTTCTTGGGCTCTTTTTTCTTCTTTTTCTTTTTGTCATCGTCGGACTCATCGGAATCTTCTTCCTCGTCATCCATGGAGGACCAATCGGTTTCCTCCTCCTCGAACTCCTCTACGACCTCATCAGACTCGAGAACTTCATCGGCTTTTATCGTCTGATACTCCGGCTCTGCATTTGCCTTTGTCAGGAATATCTCTACCGGCATAAATGAGCAGTATTTCTCCAGAACCTCACGTACGCGGTATTCGTTAGCGAACTCATAGCTGTCCTCGTTCAGATGGAGGATGATGGTCGTACCGACTTCCGCCTTGTCGCTGCCGGAAAGCTCGAAGGTCAGACCGCCGTCGCTCTCCCAGTGAACTGCCTCAGCCCCTTCTTTATAAGAAAGAGTATGGATCTCGGCAGAGTCAGCTACCATAAATACTGAGTAGAAGCCGAGACCGAAGTGGCCGATGATCTGCTCGTCATTTGTTTTGTCTTTATATTTCTCAAGGAAATCAGCCGCTCCTGAAAAAGCGATCTGGTTGATGTACTCCTTAACCTCGTCGGCTGTCATGCCGAGACCGTTGTCCGTGATGGTTAAGGTTTTGTCCTCAGGGTTCACCTCAACGTCGATACGCGGCTTGTAGTCATCAGCCAACTTGGCTTCACCGATCATGTCAAGCTTTTTCAGCTTTGTGATGGCATCAGAGGCGTTTGATATAACCTCTCGTATAAAAATATCATGGTCTGAGTAGAGCCATTTTTTGATGATAGGAAAGATGTTTTCCGAGTTTATGGCAAGATTGCCCTGTTCATTTGTCATGATGTAGCACCTCCTAAGTGTATTTCTTTTGGATAAATAACATAATAAACCCAAAATGAGTCAATGTCAAGAACTTTTTAGCACTCAATTTCAGCGAGTGCTAACAAATACCGTATCATTTTTCTGTATAAATGCTCCGTATAAATGATAAATATGGCAGTTTAACCGGGATTTATAAAGGAATAACAACTTTTTTATAAATTTCTCTTGACGTAAAAGGTGTTATGGTATAGAATGTGAGTGATTTGTTTTTAGGTAGAGACTGCCGATACCCGTGTGATATCGGAAATATTAGAAAAAGGAGATTGCACTATGTTAGAGAAAATGCAGGAACTTATTGCTGACCAGCTGAGCGTTGATGCTGACAGCATCACTGAGAGTTCAAACTTCAAAGATGATCTGGGAGCTGATTCACTTGATCTTTATGAGCTGATCATGGCTCTTGAGGAGGAGTATGATGTAGAGATCCCGACGGACGATCTTGAGAATATCGCTACAGTCGGTGACGTTATCAACTTCCTTAAGGATAAGGGCATTGAGGCCTAAGAATATTAAAAGTTAACATAGACGACACCGGGTATGTAGTGTATCCGGTGTCGTTGTGTTTATGTATAGGGCTGTGAGGTATATTCAGTTGCTTTGCAGCACGCAGTCCGCACACGAGTAGGGCGGATAAATCCCCTACTCGATTTTTGCAGTAGAGGTGAGATGGATTATGGGTAAGACAGCATTTATATTCCCGGGGCAGGGCGCCCAGGAAGTCGGCATGGGTAAGGATGTTTATGAACAGTCCGAGGTCGCAAGGGAGATGTTTGACAAGGCGAGCGAAGCGGTCGGTCTGGACTTAAAGGCTCTGTGCTTTGAGGAGAATAATGATATAAATATCACGGAGTTTACGCAGGTGTGTCTGTTGACTACGAGTGTAGCGATGTTGAAGGAGATAGAGCGCAGGGGCGGAAGCTGTGATGTTGCCGGGGGATTGAGCCTCGGTGAGTACTGTGCTCTGGTCGCAAACGGTGCGCTGGATGCGATAGATGCGGCAAAGCTTGTGAGAAAACGCGGTATCTATATGCAGGAGGAGGTCCCTGCAGGAGAGGGCGGTATGGCTGCCATACTGGGGCTTGAGGCACCTGCGATCGAGGAGATACTGAAGGATTACGATGATGTTCAGATCGCTAACTACAACTGTCCGGGGCAGATCGTGATCTCGGGTGAGACCGAGCATGTAAAGGAAGCGGCTGAGAAGATAGAGAAGGCCGGCGCGAAGAGAGCCAAGCTTTTGAACGTAAGTGGTCCCTTCCACTCCACGCTGCTTAAGGGTGCGGGTGACAAGCTGGAGAAAGAGCTTGCTTCGGTGGATATCGGTGAGATGAGATTTCCGTATGTTGCGAATGTGACCGGTGGATATGTGACTGATCCGGCTGAGATCAAGCCTCTGTTGGTAAGGCAGCTGTCCAACTCCGTAAAGTGGCAGCAGTGTGTCGAGGCGATGGTGGCTGACGGGGTGGATACCTTTTATGAGATCGGGCCGGGGAAGACGCTGGCGGGGTTCAATAAAAGGATCGGCAAATCCCTCGGCTG